>JASHSZ010000129.1 GCA_030040815.1 Streptosporangiaceae bacterium | reverse complement strand
TCGGGCCAGGCACCATCGAGCTCGTCCAGGGCGGCCGGGTGCTGCACGCCTCGTACCACCGGCAGCTCGTCCCGAATCGAAGCATCTCCGTCGCGGCTGCATCGCTCGCCTCGGCCGATCTGGGAGGTGAACCAGTTGCCCTCGTCTGGCACGCTGGGCGCTGACGCCGCTGCAAGCTTGCGATCTATTCGGCATTCGGTTTGTTGCAGCGCCCGTTGCACGAGCCCGACGACGGGATGTCTTAATCGACCCCATCCGAGAGCTGGCAGAAGAAACCGTCGGCGCCGCCGGTGTGTTTGGCGGGGACGTGCCCGTGCTGATCTGGCCTGCTGACCTGGAAGCGACTGCGCGCTAGGTCGCGATGGCTCCGGAATGAGGAGGGTGCCGATGCGCCGCGTGGCTGTGCTGGGAACGGGCATCATGGGCGCGGGTATGGCCCGCAGCCTGCTGCGATCCGGCCTGGACGTTTTTGCGTGGAACCGGCCTCCGGGTCGGTAGGCGCCGCTGGCGGCAGACGGCGCGCAGGTGGCCAGCACGGCCGCCGAGGTGGTCGCCGGAGCGGACGCGGTGGTCACGATGCTGTGGGACGGCGACTCGGTGGCCGAGGTGATGACGGCGGCGCTGCTGGGCGCGCCGGATAGGGTGCTGTGGGCGCACACGAGCACGGTCAGCCTGCACGACGCCGCCGTGCGGCTGCCCGAGCTGGCCAGCAGCTATGGCGCCCGGTACGTTGACGCCCCGGTGCTGGGCACCCGCCAGCCCGCCGAGGAGGGCAAGCTGGTCGTCCTGGCCGCCACGCCCGAGCCGCAGCGCGCGCCGGTAATGCCGCTGTTCGACGCCATCGCCGCACGCACCATATGGGTCAGCGAGCGGCCCGGCGATAGCACCCGGCTGAAGCTGGTCGCCAACTCCTGGGTCGCCTGAGCCGATCAACCCACCCTTCTAATGGCGGATGCGTGGTCGGTGTGAGCGCGCTCTCACCGCGCCGGACGGTTGCGGGATGATTCTGATCGGGCGGCGCGTTGGCACTGAAGGACACGACGTATCGTGTTGATTTCGGGTAGGCCTGGACTCTTGACCGCTCCAGGCGTTGCGAGGTGCGCGTGATGACCCGTTGGTACGCGGAGCGGATGCCGGGCAGGTCGGCCAAGGTCGTGATCGCCGTGACGCTGCTCGCGCTGCTGCTGGTGGCGGTCGTGCCGGCGGCCCTGCTTGCCGCGGTGGTCATGATGGTGCTGGGACACGTCGTCGGCGGGCTCGCGCTGTTCGGCGGCTCGGTCCTCGCTGCCGTCATGGCTGTCGCGCTCGCGGGCATCACCGGGATGCGGCGCCTGCGCAAGCTGCTGTCCAGGGGTAGCTTCCACCTGGTGCCGCTGGACCTCAGACACTACACCGACGTGGCAGAGCCGAAGGACAGCGACTACAGCGACGTAGTGCTGCTGGACCGCAGCGATTACACCGAAGTTCGCTGACCTGGCTCTCCCCTTTGTCGCGTGTCCGCGCGCTCTTGGATGGAAGCTCGACGATGCGATAAGGGCCGGCGTCAGAGCAGCCGAAGCCGAGGTGAGCTGGCGCGAAGCGCCCGACGTGCACTGACCATATCCGTGCGGCGGCAGCAGCCGCTCGCCCGGTGACTGCCGGGGCCGTTTTCAGCCGCGAGTACGGTCGCTGCGTCGCCACACCCGTGTCCGTGCAGCGACCATAGACTCTCGCGAGTGACTGTCGACGCCGTCTTCCGCCGCGAGTACGGTCGCTGCGTCGCCACCCTGATCCGGTTCCTCGGCGATATCGACGCCGCCGAGGAAGCCGTGCAGGACGCGTTCACCGTGGCGGTCGCCAGGTGGCCGTCGGACGGCGAGCCGCCAAATCCCGGTGCGTGGATCGTCACGACCGCCCGCAACCGGGCCATCGACAAGCTGCGCCGCGAGTCGGTCCGCGACGAGCGGCACGCGCAAGCGCATCACCTGTACGGTGCCGCGGCCCAGGCCTCGGCGGGTGACAGTGCCCCGCCGCAGGAGGAGGAGGAGACCGTGCCCGATGACAGGCTGCGGCTGATGTTCACCTGCTGTCATCCGGCGCTGAACCAGCCCGCTCAGGTCGCGCTGACCCTGCGGCTGCTCGGCGGGCTCGAGACACCGCAGATCGCGCGGGCGTTCCTCGTTCCCGAAACGACCATGGCCCAGCGCATCGTCCGGGCCAAGCGCAAGATCAGGGACACCCGACTCCCCTATCGCGTGCCTGCGGAAGCCGAACTTCCTGCCCGCCTCAGACCCGTCCTCGCCGTCGTCTACCTGATCTTCAACGAGGGCTACGCCGCAACCGCCGGCTCTCTGATGAGGCTTGACCTGTGCGCCGAGGGAATCCGGCTCGCCCGTGTGCTCGCCGAGCTGATGCCCGACGAGCCGGAGGCGCAGGGGCTGCTGGCGCTGCTCTTGCTGCTGCACGCCCGCAGCGCCGGCCGCGTCACCGCCGACGGCGCCCTGGTCCGCCTGGCCGATCAGGACCGGCAGCTCTGGGACCCGGGCCTGATCGCCGAGGGCCAGGCCATCGTGCGTGCGTGCGTCCAGCGTGGCCGCGCCGGCCCGTACCAGATCCAGGCGGCCATTAACGCCGTCCATTCCGTGGCGGCCAGCGTTGACAGCACCGACTGGCGCGCCATTCTGACGCTCTACGACCAGCTCTACGCGCTCGCGCCTACTCCGGTAGTCGCACTCAACCGGGCAGTCGCGCTCGCCGAAGTCCGCGGTCCCGCGGCCGGCCTGGCCGCAGTGGACGACCTGCGTTCATCGGGCCTGGCCGGCTACTACTTGTTTCACGCGTCACGCGCCGACCTGCTGCGCCGCCTCGGCCGCACCACCGAATCCGCGGCGGCCTACGCCGCCGCGCGCTCGCTCACGGCGAATCCGGTCGAACAGGCCTTCCTCGACACCCAGCGCGCCACGCTCAGCCGACCAGATCGGGCACAAGAATAAGCCTGGTGCGCTGACGCGCACCGCTCGCGCCGCGGCCGCTGGGCGACAGCGGGCAAATATCGGTCAATCCAGGTGTAACCCAAACGACACCTGGCGCGTCTGCGTGTTGTTGTGGTGATGACTCGCCATGCTGGGCGACTGACCGCAGGAGGCTGGCGCCACGGACGAACCGCACGTTGCCGCACGGCTGCGCGTCGGCCTTGACGGGCTGGCGACGCAGGACAGCAGCACAGAGGATTTCGTGCAGTTTTATGGCGCCGCCGCCACCAGGGTGGTCCGGTACGCGTATGCCCTCACCGGCAACCTGGCCGACGCGCAGGACATAGCGCACGAGGCCTTCGCGCGCGCCTGGCAGCGCTGGGATTCGGTGCGCAGTTACGACTCGCCCGAGGCATGGGTACGGCGGGTCGCCACTAACCTGGCAGCCAGCCGGTTCCGCAGAGACAAGATCGCGCGCTCGGCTGGCCGGCAGCTGACTGCGGTTCAAGTGCCGGAGATCAGCCCGGACACGGTCGCGCTGGTGGCCGCGCTGCGGACGCTCGCGGAACGCCAGCGTGTGGTGATCGTGCTGCACTATCTGGCTGACCAGCCGTTGGCCCAGATAGCCGCCGAGTTGCACGTCCCGGTCGGCAGCGTCAAGGCATGGCTATCTCGGGGCCGCGACGCGCTCGCGGTCGCACTGAACGACAGCGGGGCCCGGCCCACCGCCGGGCGCAAGTCTCGCCGCTCCCGGCAGGCCAGTTCGGAGGTGACCGATGTCCGATGACGGCCTGGAACGGCTTTTTGCTGAGCTGGCTACCATCACGGTTCCCGTGCCCCCGCCGGCGGGGGTGCTGGCTCGAGGACGGCAGCGGCGGCGCCGAGCCCGCGCGCGGGCAGCGTTCGCAGCCGTGGGAGTGGCCGCGCTTGCGGCTAGCGCCACTCAGCTTCCCGTCTGGCACCACAGCGCGCTTCCGCTGAGTCATGTGGCCAGCACGCCGTCCATGTGCCGGGCCGCGCCGGATGGAGCGGTGAATTCGCAGCTTCAGCAGGAGCTGAACGTCGGCTCGCAGCAGGACGTCTGGCCCATCGCATTGTCACAAAACGGCCAGGTGCTTTTCGTGGAGACGACGACGCAAGGATTCCACGGCATCGCCGAGGAAAGCGCGCGCACAGGTGCCATCCTCGCTACGATCGCGCAGCTGCCGCCCCAGCTCATCCGCGCACAAGGCGCACTGAGCCCGGACGGCGCGATCGTCTGGATGAACACCTACCAAGGCGCCGGCCAGGTCACGGGCGGCGTGGTCGCCGGCGGCGGCGCAGCAGCACGCACCTCCGCCGTCGAGATGTGGTCGCCGCGGACCGGACAGACGGAGCTAGAGCCTGCCGGTCAGCGCACTGACGCGCTCAGCGCCCCGGTCGTCTCGGGGACCAACCATCAGCTTGCCGCGTGGGAACAGGCGGACGGTGCCAGGCAGGAGATCGTCGAGGCTGATCTGGCGACCGGCGTCGCCGACGTGATATCCCGCGGCTATGTCGGACCGCCGGTCTTCGTCGGCAGCGCGCTAGTCTGGCCCGTTGCGCCGAACGCGGCGAGCGCGTTCGTCTTGGGGCATGACCCGCAGGCGCCCTCTCGCCTGGTGGCGGTGAACGCCGGCACGTTCCCTGCGCACGGCCAGATCCCGCTGCCTCCTGCGCTGCGAGCGGCCGGCTCGGCGAGCCTGATCGCATCCAATGGCACCGACGTGGCATACGCGGCGTCGGACCAGACTGAACTGTTCTACTCGTCATCGCCATCTGAGCCGGCCCGGCTGGTATTCCGGCTGCACGGTTTCAACACGTTCAGCCCCAGCGAGCTCGCATTCGGCGCCGGATACCTGACATGGGCGACCGACGCGCTGGGCAGCTACCTGGCGAGCACGACCAGCCTGGCGGTGATGATGATCCCTGGCTTCGCTAGCGTCGGTGCCGTTGGCAGCGGAGCCGTCATCCTGAACTTCACCGGCCCGAAGACGCGGCAGGTCACGCATCTTCGCGTGATCACCGAATCCTCGATCAGCGCACTCGAGTGCGCTGCGGTCAAATAGGCCAGCAGTCGGAGCGCGGCAGTTACTGCTGCCCCAGTGCCATCCACTTCTCCGGCTTCGCCAGCGGCTGGAAGCCGACCCTGGCGTAGAGTGCGTGCGCGTCGGCTGTAGCCAGCAGGATGCGCCGGAGGCCATAGTGCGCCAGGTGGTCGCGGACGGCGGCGGCCAATGCCACTCCTAGCCCCTTGCCGCGCTCGGCACGAGCAACGTAGACGTCGCACAACCACGCGAAAGTGGCGTAGTCGGTGACCGCACGTGCGTACCCGACCTGCGCGCCGGAGATGCTGTCGTAGACGCCGAAGTTCAGCGAGCTGGCGATTGCCCGGTCCTGCGTCTCGCGCGCGCGGCCTAGCGCCCAGTAGGCGTCCCGCGACATCCACTCGTGAATCAAGTCGGCGTCCAGGCGCGAGGAATCGGTAGAGATCTCGTAGCCGTCCAGGCCAATCAGCAGCTCCGTGGTGAGTTGTTAGGAGGGTTTCCTCGAACGAGCGT
>JASHSZ010000014.1 GCA_030040815.1 Streptosporangiaceae bacterium | reverse complement strand
GTATAGATACTCGTCCTCCCACTGGTCGTCGAAGGTCAGCGAGACCACCGTGTCGACCTGGATCTGCTGGGTAACCACCGGCTCGGTGTTGCCAGACAGCGCCGTAGTGAAGAACTCAACGGTAGTGGGACCGTTGATGGTGAACGATCCGGTGTATACCGGACTTGACGTCGTGGGAGTGGTGCCGTTGGTCGTGTAGTACGTATTCGCCACGCCCCAGCCACCCTGGTCCGACGCGGTCAGCGTCACCGTCACCGGCTGGTAGTAGGGAGTGCTCTGGCACGGCGCTCCGTTGCAGGAAATCGTCGTAGTCGGGATCGTGGTATCAGGGGGCTCTTGGACCGCGATGGTCTGCGTCTGCACGGCTCCCTCATTACCGGCGTTGTCCCAGGCCGTGTACTTCACGGTGGTCGTCGCCGTCAACGGGATCTGGCCGGTGTACGTCGGGCTGGACAGCGTGGGAGTCGTGCCGTTGAGTGTGTAGTGAATGCTGCCGACGCCGGCGCCCAGATCAGTGGCTGCCAGGGTGGCATAGACCGTCTGGTCGTAGGTGGTCGTCTGGCACGGCGACCCGTTGCACGAGATCGTCGTTGTCGGAGCAGTCGAATACTGCTTGGCCGTGGCCCCCATGGTCTGGAACACGGTCCCGGCCGGCGCGCCGCCCGACTGCCCGGCGTCCTGCACCCAGGAGATGAAGGCCTGAAGATCGCTGAGCTGGATCCAGCCGGCGGTGGACGTGCACGCGCTGTAGTTCGACGGATCCAGCGTCTCCGAGCACACCTTGCCGATGACGATCGGGATCCAGCCGCCTTTGGCCGACGCGCCCGTCACCAAGGACTCCAGGTTGGCCAGCGTGACCTGTCCGCTCGCCGCGTAGGCGCGCAGCGCCATCCAGCTGCGCGGCGGCAGCGTCTCCGCGTAGGTCGATCCGGTCGGAGACAGGCTGCCGGCCGTCCGCCCGTTCCCGTATCCGCAGCTCTGCGCCTCCGCCTGGATGGTCGCGTTGTTAGCCCCGCTGGGATACGCGAAGGTGAGCGGAGTTATGCCGTGCGACTCAATGTTCTGCACGTCGTTGCAGATCTCACTGACCTGCTGCTGCACGGTGAGCGTGGTGAGGTTGATGCCGTCAACCGTCTTGCCGCCGATGTCGTCTCCCGCGGCATAGAGGGACTGCACTTCGGACCACGTCAGATGGTTAGACGTGCCGACGGTGCCGCTGTTGATGTAGAACGTCGCGTCGACCCCGGCTGGCTGCAGAGCATCCACGTAGCCGAGGGTGTATTCGCTATAGGTGTCGTTATCGAAGTTCAGCGACACTACGGTCGTGGTCTGTGCCGACGCGGTCTGGCCGGCCGCCGTGAGTCCCGCCATGACCACGCCAGCGCAGACGGCCGAGCGCAGCAGGACGAGGCGCCGCCCGCCATGCCAGAACCAGTGTCCACGGCCGTGCTCATGCTGCCTGCTTCCGAGCATTCTCCGAGCCCCTCCCGCACGGTTCCGCAGGCGCTACGCCCACATGACAGCGGAGCGAGGTCTGGCTGCGGGCGCCTGCTGGCCCGCACAAGCCAGGGCCGCCCTGCCCTGCGCATAGCAGCGCCGACTTTGTAGCCCAAGCTTGTTGCGCCGGGCCCGGCCCTTGCCACCCCCACCTGGCGTATTTGAGCCCGTCACGCGTGACGCGAACTCGGCTGTGACCGGCGCAGGCTCGAGGTGATGATCTGCCGGGCCGTTGCGTCGGCGCTCAGCGCGCGTCGCTGATCATGGCCACGGCCGGCGCCTCGGCGTCGGGCTGGACCGGCTCCGCCCGCCCGGTCACCGCCTGGGCCAGCGCCCGGCCTGCGTACCACCCGCCGGAAACGAACCGCATAATCGGCCCGAAGCTGAAGGCGGCCGGTGCGCCCAGGAAGTACAGACCTGTGACCGACGACTCCAGACCGCGCCTGAGCACGGGGTAGCCGTTTACCCGCCGGACCCGGGCGAGCAGGGACGGCGCGATGAACGAGTAGCGCGTGATATCCACGCGGTAGCCGGTGCCGAGTAGGAGGTGATCGGCGGTCCGCTCCTCGCCGTAGCCAAACGTGATCCGCACGCCACCGCCCCCCTCGGTCGCGGACACGATCGAGCGGGCCATCGTGATCGACACGTTCTGCAGCCGCGGACCCAGCCATGCGGCGCCGGCCGGGCGGATGGAGCGATAGGCGAGCGGATTCTGAACCCTGCGGGGGAACCGCCGGAAAAGGTCGGGCGCAGCGACCAGCCGGGAGAGGCCCATGGGCCCCACGTCGGTCGGGGCGTAGAGCAACGGCGACAGGCGGCCGAGCCTGCGCTGGTACTTGCCCCCGTGCAGCCAGTTGAGGTGATCAGCGCGCACCACGACCTCGGCCTTGGCCCCGCTCTCGTGGAGCAGCGCGGCCGACTCCAGCGCGCTCTGGCCGCCGCCGACGACCAGCACGCTTGCTCCCGCGAACCGGGACAGGTCCTGATGGTCCCCGGTGTGGCTGGCAAGCCGGGGCGGCAGCCCGGCGGCGAAGGCGGGCCGGTTTGGAAAGGGCTTGATGCCCGCGGCGATCACGACGCGGCGCGCGCGAAGCCGCTCGCCGCCCGCGATCACCAGTTGGAAGCCCGTCCCGTCGGCGTCTATCGTCTCCACCGGCCGGCGGTCCACGTCGGGGGCGATGCGGTCGGCCACCCAAGTGCCGTATTCGATGAAGCGAGACAGCGGCACCGGCCGGCCAACGCTCGTGCCGGTCGCCGCGCAGAATGCGTCGAGCGATACCGGGCCCCGGTAATCGGCAATCGACGTAGCGGTCCAGCTCGAGCGCAGGAGCATGCCGGCGGGCATGCTTCGCCAGAACGACATCGGGTCGCCCAGCACTCGCACGTCCACACCGGCGCCACGTAGATGGGCGGCAGCGGACAGCCCGTATGGGCCCGCGCCCACGATGGCGACATCGGTATCTGTCATGGCTTCGACCCCTTGCGTTGCTCGGCGAACGCCCGCCGAAGTGCACAGCGCCTGTACCGTAGCGAATCTCGCGCAGGTCGTCTTCCCTCAACGAACGTAGGGCTGGTGGGTCTGGCGCTGATGGCGACGGGCTTAGAGTGCGCGCATTCCGTCGGGCGACTCGGCGTACAGCTCGCCGGTCTGCGGACAGCGCCACTGCCGGTCGGCCCCTTCGACCAGCCTCACCCCGGCGCGGCCGACCCACCCGGTGCGTCGCGCCGGCGCGCCGACGACCAGCGCGTGATCTGGCACATCGCGGGTGACCACCGCGCCCGCCCCGACCATTGCCCACCGTCCTACCTTGCAGCCGGCCAGGATCACGGCACCGGCGCCAATCGACGCACCCTCCCG
>JASHSZ010000128.1 GCA_030040815.1 Streptosporangiaceae bacterium | reverse complement strand
TGCCCGGCTTCGCACTGCTGCGGGCCAGCCCAGCCGCGCCGCTCACCGACCGCTGGGCCGCCGCGCTCACGGGCCCGGACGGCCGCCTCGCCGTGACCGCCCGCGAGCGAGCCAGCGCGGCGCAGCTGGCCTTCGCGCTCTGGGCCTGGCAGGACGCCGCGCAGGAACCGCCAGGGCCGGTACGAACGTGCTTCCGGCTCATCGAGCCAGCGCCGGAGGCCGAGGGAGAACCGCCGAGCGGGCCGACCGGGCACGATCAGCCCGAGCGCGCCGACGATGATGGCTGGCGCGTCGAGCTCGCGCTGCAGTCAACCGACGACCCGAGCCTACTGCTGCCCGCCGCCGACATCTGGTCCGGCGCCGCAGCAGACGGCTGGGCCGCCGCGGGCATTGGCTACCCCGAGGACGACCTGCTGGCAGGCCTCGGCAAGGCGTCCAGGCTGTTCCCGGAGCTCGACGCCGCGCTGCAAGATCCGGCGCCGGAGTCCGTGCCGCTTGACACCCGCGGCGCGCTGCGCTTCCTGACGGAGACGGGCCCGCTGCTGGCCGGGGCGGGATTCGGCGTCCTGCTGCCCGACTGGGTGCGCCGCTCCAGGCTTGGCCTCAGGCTCACCACTCGATCCCGCACCGCCGCGGTGCCGGGGGTGACCGCGCCGGTGTTCGGTCTCGCCGACCTCGTCGACTTCCGGTATGACCTCGCGATCGGTGACCAGACACTCAGCGCCGATGAACTGGCCGAGCTCGCCAGGCTCAAGGTGCCGCTCGTGCGGCTCCGCGGACAGTGGGTCGAACTGGACGAGAGCCACCTGCGAGCGGCGCTGCGTTTCCTGCAGCGGGCGAGCGCCGGGACCATGCCGGCCCGGGAGGCGGTGCTGGCGGCCGTCGGTCAGGACTCGGCGGAACTGCCGGTCACCGAGGTGGACGCCGACGGCTGGCTCAGCGACCTGCTGTCTGGCCACGCCGACAGCCGGCTCGAGCCGATGGGGACGCCGCTGTCGTTCCGCGGCACGCTGCGCCCCTACCAGGAGCGTGGGCTCGCCTGGCTGTCGTTCCTCGGTCGGCTCGGCCTGGGCGCCGTGCTCGCCGACGACATGGGACTCGGTAAGTCGCCGCAGACGCTGGCGCTGCTCGCGGCCGAGCGCGACGGCGGCCTACCTGCCGGGCCGACGTTGCTCGTGTGCCCCATGTCGCTGGTGGGCAACTGGCAGCGCGAGGCAGCCAGGTTCACTCCCGGCCTGTCTGTGCACGTGCACCACGGCGCCGACCGGCTGGCAGGCTCCGAGCTGGCGGCGGCCGTCGTGGCCGCGGACCTGGTCATCACGACGTACGGCGTTGCGGTGCGCGACCGGGACGTGCTGGCGCAGGTGCCGTGGTCGCGGGTGGTCTGCGACGAGGCCCAGAACATCAAGAACGCCGGCACGCGGCAGGCGCAGGCGGTGCGGGCCATCCCGGCGCCATCGCGCATCGCGCTGACCGGGACGCCGGTCGAGAACAGGCTGACCGACCTGTGGTCGATCATGGCGTTCACCTGCCCCGGCTTGCTCGGCCCGGCCGAGAAGTTCCGGCAGCGGTTCGCCATCCCGATCGAGCGCAACCACGACGGCGACGCGACCGCCCGGCTCAGGCAGCTGACCGGACCGTTCATCCTGCGCCGGGTGAAGACCGACGCCAGCGTGATCGCGGACCTGCCGGACAAGCTGGAGATGAAGGTCTGGTGCAACCTCACGCTCGAGCAGGCGTCGCTGTACCAGGCGACGGTGGACGACATGATGGCCCGGATCGAGGCCGCCGAGCCGGGCATCGAGCGGCGCGGCCTCGTGCTGGCGACCATGGCTAAGCTCAAGCAGGTCTGCAACCACCCGGCGCATCTGCTCGGCGACGGCTCCCGGCTGGACGGCAGGTCGGGGAAGCTGGCCCGGCTCGAGGAGATCTGCGAGGAGCTCACCCAGGCCGGCGACCGGGCGCTCTGCTTCACCCAGTACGCGGAGTTCGGCCGGATGCTGCAGCCGTACCTGGCCGCCCGGCTAGGCTGCTCGGTCCACTTCCTGCACGGCGGCACGGCCAAGCAGCGTCGTGATGAGATGGTGGCGGACTTCCAGCATGGCGCCGGACCGGCCGTCTTCCTGCTGTCGCTCAAGGCGGGCGGCACCGGACTGAACCTGACCGCGGCCAGCCACGTGATTCACGTGGACCGGTGGTGGAACCCTGCCGTAGAAGACCAGGCGACCGACCGTGCCTTCCGCATCGGCCAGCGCCGCGACGTGCAGGTCCGCAAGTTCGTGTGCGTGGGTACCGTCGAGGAGCGCATCGATCGGATGATCGAGGACAAGAAGGCGCTGGCCCAGACCATCGTCGGCACCGGCGAGAGCTGGCTCACCGAGCTGTCGGTCACCGAACTCCGCCAGGTTGTCGAGCTGTCGCCCGAGGCGGTGTCCCAGTGAGCGGCTGGGACGACGGTCACTACCCGCCGTCGCGGCCGCGTCAGGCCGCCCACGGGATCAAGGCGCGGAGCAAGCGCGGCCCAATCGGGGAGCAGTGGTGGTCGCGCCGGTTCATCGACGTGCTGGAGTCGCTCGGCCTTGCGAGCCGGCTGAGCAGGGGCCGGAGCTATGCCAGGTCCGGGCAGGTGCTGACGCTCGACATCGGCACCGGGCACGTGACGGCAACCGTGCAGGGCTCGCGGGTCAAGCCGTACCGGGTGCGCCTGACCGTGGATCCGCTGACCACCCGGCAGTGGCGGGTCGTGACGGACGTGCTCGCCGGGCGCGCGGTGTTCCGGGCGCGGCTACTTGCGGGCGAGATGCCCGCCGAGATCGAGCAGGTCTTCGCGGACTGCGGCACGCCCCTGTTCCCTAGGTCGGCCGCGGATCTGGAGATGACCTGTTCCTGCCCGGACTGGGAGGTGCCGTGCAAGCATCTGGCCGCGGTGTGCTACGTGCTGGCGGAGGCGTTCGACGACGATCCGTTCGGCATGCTTGCCTGGCGCGGCAAGACCCGGGAGGACTTGCTGGCGTTGCTGCGTCGGCTGCCCGTCGGCCGTGAGCCGGCCGCGAGCCGGCCGGTGCTCGACGTGCCGGACCGGGCTCTGGCCGAGTGCGTTGACGGCTTCTGGACGTCGGCGCTGAGCCCGGCGAGGCTGCGGTCACTGCCGCCCGCCGCGGCCGCGCCGCCGGATTTGCTGCTGCGCAGCGTCGAGCCGCCGCTGCTGTCGGTGGGCGGCCAGGATCTGGCCACCCTGCTACGGCCCGCGTATCTGGCCATGACCGCCGCCGACGCGGCTGAGCCGGACGCCACTGGGAAGTGAGGCTCGTCGCCGCTCGGGCATCCCCCGGGCTGGCCTGGGCTGCTGTCAGGGCCGTGGCTGCTGGTTGAATAGGGCAATGCTCATCAGAGACGCACATCAGGACGAACTGGCCGAGGTCGGGGAGCTTCGGCTTGCTGCCTACCGCGCCGACGGGTTCTTGTCGCCGGACTCGACCTACGCGCCGCGACTGCGCGAACTGGGCGCGGACGGCTCGGGCTCGGTGCTCGTCGCGGTAGATGGTGAGCCTGGCCGGCTTGTGGGCACCGTGATGCTGCAGCACTGGCCGAACGCGGGGCACGTGGTCTCCGGGCCCGGGGAGGCGGAGATACGGGCTCTCGCGGTGCGGCCAACCGCGCAGCGCGGCGGCGTCGGCCGGGCGCTGCTGACCGCGGTTATCGACCGTGCTCTCCGCGAGGGAGTCCGGCATCTCGTGCTGATGACCCAGCCGGACATGAAGGCGGCGCAGCACCTGTACGAGGAGGCGGGCTTTGTCCGGCTGCCGGAGCGCGACTGGTCGCCGGAGCCCGGCACGATGCTGCTGGCGTACGGTAAGCACTTGCGCGACGGGGACGCCGCTAGGGTTCACGCGATCAAGCGATCAGACAGCGAGTGAGGAAGCGGTCATGGCCAACGGGGTGCCAGCCATTCCGGCCGCAGCGGTGCCGGACGGGGCCTGGCTGCTCGACGTGCGCGAGGACGACGAGTGGGCCGCCGGGCACGCGCCCGACGCGACCCACATTCCGCTCTGGCAACTCGGGGCACGCACCGGTGAGCTGCCGGCCGATCAGCAGATCTACGTGATCTGCCGGACCGGCCACAGGTCGGGGCGCGCGACACAGGCACTCAACGGCGCGGGCTGGCGGGCGATTAACGTGGCCGGCGGCATGCACGACTGGGCCGCGGCGGGCAGGCCGATGACGACGGACTCGGGCGCGGCGCCGTACGTTGCCTAACCCGGGCCGACCAGAGCGTCTGCGGGCGCTCGCCGAAGCGCATCCGCTCGTGGCCGGCGCTGATAACTGCGGTCAGCGCTCCCGCAGCGGGTACTCCAGTCCCACCAGCGGCGCCAGGTCGCCGAGCATCAGCTCGAACATCGGAGACGGGTCGTCGAGGGCGAACCGGAGGTGCCCGAAGACCTCGAGACTGACCGTCCCGTACAACAGCACCCAGCACCGCAGAAACGTCTGCAGCGCGCCAAGCGGCAGGTCGGTGCCGGTCAGCTCGCGGTACCGGGCTAGCTGGTCGCGCAGCGACGGCATGATGTCCTCGTCCGCCGGGATCGCGAAGGGCCGGCGCCGGTACAGCTGGCTGAACAGGTCGAGGAACAGCTGCCCGAACTTGTAGCCGCAGTCGACGGTCGGGTCCATCGTCATCTCGCGCAGCACCTCGAGGCCCGGCAGCGGGCTGCCGAAGATCATGCTGAACTCCGGCACGTGTGCCAGCGTCCAGGCGCGGAACGCCCGGCAGCCGGCGATCAACTTGACCGCCCACACCTCGTCCTGGCCCAGGTCGGGCGCCGCGGCGTCCGCGGCCGCGTGGATCTCGGCGTCTACGTAACCGGCTAGTTCGGTGAAGATGTCGGCGACAACGTGCCGGAGCAGATCCTCGTGGCTGCCGAAGTAGCGATACAGCGCGGGCGCCGTCATGCCCATCTCGCGCGCGATCGCGCGCAGGGATGCGGCCTCCGGGCCCTCCGTCACCAGCAGCCTGCGCGCCGTCTGGATGATCTCCTGCGTCGTCGCGGCCCGGAGCCGGTCGCGCCTGCTGGGTGCTGGCGCCTGGACCATGGTCGCTACCCTCCTTCCGGCCTGTGCCGGGTGGCGGCCGCGC
Organism: Streptosporangiaceae bacterium; assembly: GCA_030040815.1. The sequence continues at coordinate 1,309 of JASHSZ010000128.1, read as the reverse complement.
CGCGCCACTGAGCTTGACATTGGTTAACTCTGTATGCCAAGTTTACATCGTAAAGACTTTACGGTGTTCACTCAAGCAATGATCGCTAACTAGCTTAGCCTGGAGCATCCCATGTTCGAGGCCTTGGGACGAAGCGTCTTTCATCACCGCCGCCTGACCCTGCTGCTCGCCGGGCTCATGATCGCGGCCGCCGCAGTCTGGGGGATCGGTGTCTTCGGAGCGCTCCAGTCGAGTGGGGGGTTCACGCCGCCCAGCAGTCCGAGTCGGACGGAGGCGACCATCACGGCCCGCGCCTTCGGCCGCGACGCCGACGACGTCATCGTCCTTTACCAGGCCAATGACCGCCTGACTGTCGCGTCGGTCGCCTACCGCTCGATTGTGACAAGAGCCCTGGCGCGGCTGCCCGCCAGCCGGGTCACCTCCGTGCAGACGTACTGGTCGACGGGCAGTCCGCGGCTCGCCGCCGCGAACGGCCGGGTCACCTATGCCGTGGTCGAGCTGGCTGGCGGCACCGACTCGGCCCGGACCGCCAGCTACGACGCGATCAAGAACGACTTCTCCGCGCCTGGCCTGACCGTCGGAGTGGGCGGGCAGATCCCGACCGAGGCGGCGATCAACGAGCAGGTCAGCAGTGACATCGGCCGCGCTGAGGCCATCTCGCTGCCGGTCCTGCTGATCCTGCTCACGATCATCTTCGGCAGTCTCGCGGCGGCGAGCCTGCCGGTGGTGATCGGCGGCATCGGCATCATTGGCTCGTTCGCCGCCCTGCGGCTGCTGACCCTCGTGACGCCGGTATCCATCTACTCCATCAACATCACCACGATCATGGGCCTCGGTCTCGCGATCGACTATGGCCTGTTCATGGTGGGCAGGTTCCGGGAAGAGCTTGCTCGTCAGCCCTCCGTCGAAGACGCGGTCGCCAGGACCGTCGCGACGGCAGGCCGCACCGTTGTGGTGTCCGGTATCACGGTCGCCGCCGCGCTGGCGAGCCTGCTCCTATTCCCCGAGGTATTCCTGCGCTCGATGGGTTACGGTGGCGTCGCCACGGTGCTTGTCGACGTGCTGGCGGCCGTCACCGTCATGCCGGCCCTGCTGTCCGTGCTCGGCTGTCGCGTCAACGCGCTGCGGGTCCGTTCGGCGGTCGCCCGGCCGCGTGGTACAGCCCCGCGGGGAGGGGCCCGCGCTTCACAGCCGGCCCCAGGTGCCGGTGGCTGGTACCGGCTCGCGCGCATCGTGATGCGACGGCCAGCGGCCTTCGCGGCCGTCATCGTGGTGGTCTTGCTGGCGCTCGGTTCGGTGTTCCTGCGGA
>JASHSZ010000127.1 GCA_030040815.1 Streptosporangiaceae bacterium | reverse complement strand
ATCGCCAGGTCGCTGCGCAGCGGCACTATCTGCTTCGCCTGCGCGCCGTTGATGGCGAGCAGGGTCGCCTCGTCGTTGGAGGGCAGGTTGAACGGAAGCCGGATCACCGGAGTAGAAGCCTGCACGCCGTGGGCCGCGGCGATGTCGCCCGTCTGGCCGATCGGCAGCGACGCGGCCAGCGGCATGGTGATCCTGGTGTCCGCCCCGGTCGCGAAGTTCGCTTGATCCTGCATGGACCGCTGCCAGCTCGCGCTCTCGCCGAGGACTATAACCGCGGTGGCGACCGCGAGCACGGAAAGCAGAGCCGGGCCCGCCTGGCGCAGCGCGCGCCGGCTGATGAGCCAGGCCGCCGCGGGGAGGGCGATGCCGCGGCCACGCGACGCGATCCGCTCGCATAGCCGGATGGCTCGCGGCAGCAGCCGAAGCATCACCAGCGTCCCCGCCGCCAGCGCAAGCACCGGCGCGGCCACGAGGATCGGATCAACGCCGATGGCGCCGCTGAGCCCGGTGCTGACCGGCGCCGAATAGTGCGCCAGCTGCCAGCCCGCGCCGGCTGCGAGCAACACAAGCGCCAGGTCGGCCCCGTTAGCAAGGACCGCGATCACGGTCTTCTGCCGCCCCCGTGCAGACCGCTCGGTGACGGGCGACTCGGGCGTGCGCAGCCAGGGCAGCGCGATCACGAACGCACATCCGGCTGCTACCGCGATCCCGGCGAGCCAGGCCACGAGCGGGGTCGTGTGCGGCACCTGGATCGAGGCGCTGCCGACCGGCCCCAGCTTCGCGATCAGGGGAGCGATCAAGCCGCCGAGCAGCGGCCCGCCGATGGCCGCCGGGATGGCGAGGAGCGTGGCGTCGGTCGCGCCCACCGCCGCGAGCTGCCGTCGGCTGGCGCCGCGGGCCATCAGCAGGGCTGGCTGGCTGCCTCGCTGGCTGGCCATCAGGTGCACGGCGACGGCCAGCGTGGCCCCGGCCATGACCAGCAGGATGAGCAGTCCGATGAGCAGCACCGATCTGGCCACTTCCAGCGCGATCGCCTGCTCGCTGAGTAGCTGCGGCAGGCTGGTCGTGACGGTCGCACTCAGGGTCTGGGAGTTGGCTAGCGCGGCCACCGTCCCGCCGACCGAGTCCCCGAGCGAGCTCAGGTTCCCGGCCGTCATCGCGCCGAAGTCCGGGATGGACAGCACCATCGCGGTCGCGGCCGGCACCGGCCAGCTCGCGCCGGACGCGCTGGTGATCATCGGTCCGAAGGTGGTGAACCCGCCTTCGCTGCTGACTCCAGACGTGCCGATCTGGTTCAAGAGCCAGTACGGGCTCGTCGGCTGCAGTTCGCGGAAGGTACAGGTAATCCGGATGCGCGCGGGGATGTTACTGATGCTGTCCCGGACCGTCAGGGTGTCGCCCGCACTCAGCCTGAGCAGCCCGGCGACCGTGGCGGGAAGGCAGGCCTGGACCTCGCCTGCGGACGTCGCTGCTGGCCAGGTGCCGCTGGTCAGCGTCACGTGCCGGCGAGCCTGCGGCAGGTAGAGGAGCAGCGTCTGCGCCTTCTGGCCACCCAGGCCACCGGTGAAGTCAAGCGAATTTGACTGCTGTGCGCTAATGATCGACATGGGGAGGCCGGGAGCACCGCGGACGAGCGCCTGCGCGATCTGCCTGTCTGTGCCAGCCGCCTTGGTGGTGGACGCGGTCACCAGGATCGAGCTGTCGACGGCGTTGGTCAGCGTGTCATGGTTGGCGACGGCGGCCGCCGATGCCGCAAAGGCAGAGGTCGCGGCGGCCGAGACCGCTGTGACGAGCACGGTGAGCGCGGTGATGGTGAAAGCCAGCCGGTGCAACGTCAGATAGCGAACCGCCGCAGGCATCCGTCGCATCGGGCAGCGACCTCCTCCCTCCGCGGCGTTCGCAGGCTGACCAAACCAAGCTGTTTTACGGATTATGACCTATTTCCGAGGAGGAGGCTGAGCCGCCCGCACGCTTGGGCACGGTATGCCGGATGCGCCGGCGGATTGTTATGGGGATGAGTCCCGGCAGGGGCCAGATCGTCATCGGGCTGCGACCCGCGCAGAACGTAGTCTCCTGCTCCGCGAGTCATTTCTGGGGTTACGCGAGAGGAGCTGGTACCGATGAAGACGGTCAGGCAGGCTGCTGGGTTTGCGCTCGGGGCTGGGCCTGGTAGCGGGCGAAGGCGGGCAGGAGCAGGCCGATCACGATGGCCCCGGCAATGGTGGCCAGGCCGCCACTGAGCGCGCTTATCGCGGGCGAGGTCAGCGACCCCAGGGCACCGGCCTCCAGGTTGCCGAGCTGGCCGCCGCTCACGCCGACGACGTAATCAGCGGCGGTGACCCGGCCGCGGAACTCGTCCGGCGTGGTCTGCTGGACGATCGTGCCGCGGAACACGACGGTAAATGTGTCGGCCGCGCCGGCTATGGCCAGCATCGCCAGGGTCAGCCACAGGGTCTTGGCCACCGCGAAACCGGCGAAGGCGGCGCCCCAGATGGCGACCGCCCACAGCATGGCCCTGCCTTGCCGCGCGATGTGCCCGACCGGGCCAGACAGCGCCCCGCTCACCAAGCCGCCCACTCCGATTGCAGCCGTGAACAGGCCGAGCGTGCGCGGATTGCCGCCGAAGCGCTCGGCGTTAATCGCCGGGAACAGGGCGATAGGCAGGCCGAAGAAGGTCGCGTTGAGGTCGGCGAGGAACGCGCCGGAAAGCACCCGGCTGCGGCCGATGTACCGCACTCCCGCGGTCACAGCACGGGATCCGGGGCGCCCGGCTGCGGCTCGCCGGGGTAGGGCGCGCAGCCGGGCCACTCCGTAGAGCGAACCGGCGAAGCTAGCCGCGTCCACGAGATAGCACGCGCGCAGGCCGAGGCCCGGTACCGCCGTGAT
>JASHSZ010000126.1 GCA_030040815.1 Streptosporangiaceae bacterium | reverse complement strand
TCGAGCAGTGCAGCGTCCTCATCGAGATCGGCCGGACCGTCGCGCCGGTGCCGTACCTGAGCTCGATTGCCCTCGGCGCAGCGGCTATCGCCGAGTTTGGCACGCCGGAGCAGCAGTCGCAGTGGGCCGCAGCGGCTGGCCAGGGCGAGATCGTCGTGGCCGTCGCGCTGGCCGAGGACGAGTCCGACGATCCGGCGGCTCCGGCGACGAACGCCCGCGAGGTCGATGGCGGCTGGCAGCTGACCGGGGCCAAGACCAGCGTGCTCGCCGGCGCCGAGGCTGACCTGCTGCTCGTGCCCGCACGTACGCACTCTGGCGTCGGCGTTTTCCTGGTCGTCCCCAGTGACCCGGGCGTCAGCGTGCAGCCGCAGCGGGTCACCGGGGGTGATGGCACTGCGCAGGTCGTGCTCGCTGGCGCGTTCGTCCCGGCGGAAAGGCAGCTGGGCGACCTCGGTACGCAAGTGGTGACGTGGCTCACCGCCCGCGCCACGATTGGCCTGTGCGCGCTGCAACTCGGGGTCACCGAGCGGGCGCTGGAGCTGACGTCCGCATACGCGTGCAGCCGGGAGCAGTTCGGCAAGCCGATCGGCAGTTTCCAGGCCGTCTCGCAGCGCCTCGGCGACGGCTACATCGACGTGGAAGCCATCCGTCTCACGCTGTGGCAGGCGGCCTGGCGGCTAGCCGAGGGCCTGCCTGCTGACACCGAGGTGGCAACGGCCAAATTCTGGGCGGCGGATGGCGGGCACCGCGTCGCGCACACAGCGGTGCACGTTCACGGCGGCGTTGGCATCGACATGGACGGCGACGTGCACCGGTACTTCACCGCCGCCACGTACAACGAGTTCGCGCTCGGGGGCGCGACAGCTCAGCTGCGCCGGATCGGCGCTGCCATGGCGGCGGGCTGACCGGGCGACCTCAGTCGGCGGACGACGGACCGTGCCGGTGCCGCCTGATGAGTTCTACGCTGCCGCCGTACCGTCGTGCCCCAAGCCTGGTCAGTAGCGACAGCGACGGCTCGTTCGTGTCGTCGACCTCGGCGACCACACTGCTAGCGCCCTTGGCCGCGAGCACGGCAAACGCCTGTCCCAGCAGCGCCCTGGCGGCACCGCGCCGCCGGTATGGGGCGAGCATCGCGATCAGGCCGAGGCGCGGGCCGCCGCGGTTGCGCCAGACTCGCACCAGGCCGGCGTACTCTCCACTGACCTGGTCGACCGCGACAAGGTAGGTAGCGGGATCGAAGAATGGGCTGAAAGTCTCTGCGCGGAACTCATCGGGATCCCAGCGCCAGCCATCGGTGCCCGGAACGTCCTGGCGGAGGGCGTCGTCCAGCAGCCGCAGCCGGGTGACGTCGGCCTCTGCGGCGGAGAGGATGTCCAGCCCGTCCGGCAGCGCGGCCCCGATCAGCCCGGTCACCGCGGGGTCGGTCGGGATTCGGAAATAGCTCTCCCGCCGGTGAACGGCAAACCCCGCAGCCACGCAGGCGTCCAGCGCTTCAAACTCAGCGTCTTCCAGTGTGACGTACAGGTCACGGCCGAGATCGCGAGCGACGGCATCAGCGAGTGGCCGGTAGGCCTCGGCATGCCACGTGTCGAAGTACAGGAACCAGCGGGCATCTGGCCGCAGCCGGGCGCTTACCTCGCCCGCAATGACGTCGCCGTCCCGAGCGCGCCAGGTCAGCGCCCGTGCCATCCGGGATACCGCCAGCGTTTCCGCAGCCATGACCTGTGAAGCTAGCAGCAGCCAATCGGACTGACTAGCGCCGGATCGTAGACAGACCGCCGTCCACGGGGATCACCGCTCCGGTCAGGTACCGGCCAGCCCGCGAGGCTAGGAAAATCACCGTGCCGGCAATGTCGTCGGGCTCGCCGATCCGGCCGAGCGGCACGTTCCCCGCGATGGCGGCTCGGGTCTGCGGATCGTCGAGCGCGAACGCCATCATCTTGCTGTCGAACGGACCCGGCGCGATGGCATTGACGGTGATCGACTCGGCGGCCAGCCTGCTGGCCAGGTGCCTTGTCAGCATGTGCACGCCGGCCTTTGTCGTGCTGTAGGCGTAGGTCTCCATGGCAGGCACGCCGAGGCCATCGATCGACCCGATGTTGATCACCCGAGCGGGGTCTTCCGCAGCCGCTGCCGCGCGCAGCAGCGGCAGGCTGCGCACCGTCAGCGCGAACAGCGCCTTGACGTTAACGTTCCACATCTTGTCGAACGCCTCGAGCGGGTACTCCGCGAGCGGTGCGCCCCAGGTAGCCCCGGCGTTGTTCACCAGGATGTGCAGTCGCTCCTCCCGCTGGCTGACCATGCGGACGAAGTCGTCCACGCCGCGGGGCGCGGCTAGGTCCAGCGGCAGCGAGATGCACTCGCCGAACGCGGACAACTCTGCGGCCTTGGCGTCACAGGCGTCTTTCTTGCGCGCCGTGATGTACACGCGGCAGCCCGCCCGGACCAGGCCGGCCGCGATCATTGCGCCGATGCCACGCGAGCCGCCGGTCACGACGGCGACCTTGCCGTCCACGGAGAACAGGTCGCCGGCTGACCGTGCCACTGCTTCGCCCGAGCTGGCTGACACCACTACGATCCCTTCCCTGGGTGGTGCACCGCATCATGCCAGGCTGCGCCGGTGCATCTCCACCGGCCTGCGGTGCCGGTGGAGTCAGCCGGGCGACAGCCGGCCTGCCGCCGCAGCCAGCGCGGCGCGCGCCTCGCTGACCAGCATGGCGACGATCTCGGCGGCCGGCCAGTCGCTGGTCAGCTCGTATGTCTGTCCCGCCCAGAGGTTGACCAGATCTGGATTTCCCGCGCTGCGGCCGGCCGCGCGCAGCGGCGCCGTCAGGAAGTGGACGTGCGGATACGCAGCGGGAGCGCTGGCACTGTACGCGTCGAGGAATCGGTTTCTCACGCCGCGCGCGAGGCGACCGGTGAAGGCGCGGGTCATCGCCGTCTGGCCCGGCTGCGCGAGTGCCGCACGGTGCACGGGCGCGGTGCCGGCCTCGGGCGAGCGCAGGAAAGCGGTGCCAAGCTGTGCCGCTCGCGCGCCGGCCGACAGCACGGCTGCGACGCCTGCACCAGTGCTGATGCCGCCAGCGGCGACGAGCGGCAGACCGGTCTTGGCGCGCACCAGTTGCAGCAGCGACAGCAGGCCGAAGCCGCCGGATGCGTCGTCGGCCGGGTTGTCGGTGAAGCCGCCGCGGTGCCCGCCTGCCTCGGTGCCCTGGGTGATCAGTACGTCGGCGCCGGCAGCGGCGGCATGCTCAGCCTCAGCGGGCGTTGTGACCGTCACCCAGACCTCACTGCCAGCTGCCTGGATCGCCCTGACCACGGCCGGCTCTGGGCAGCCGAAGGTGAACGACGTGACCGGCAGCGGATCGTCGAGCAGCAGCGCCAGCTTGGCGTCCCAGGCGTCGTCGTCGAACCGGGCGGTGCCGAGTTCGACGCCTGCCTCGATGGCGGCCGCAGCCAGCCCGGCGGCGTAGTCGGCGACGGGCCCAGGTGCGGCGTCGCTGCCAGGAACGAACACGTTCACCCCAAACGGGCGCGCGGTCAAGTCCCGTGCACTCGCGATCTGCGCGCGAAGCGAGTCCGCGCCGAGGTACCCGGCGGCGAGGAAGCCGAGGCCGCCAGCGTTGCTGACGGCAGCCGCCAGCTGAGGTGTCGAGGGCCCGCCGGCCAGCGGCGCGAGCACGATCGGAACATCGATCCGGTCGAGTATCACGTGCGCGATCATAGGCAGATGCCGGTCGACCCAAACGCCGCCCTGTCCGTGCCGCCGCTCGTCCCGGTCGGCCTTAAGGCGGCGGACCCCCGCGAAGGCTCGCTGCCCAGCCCGCCAGGGTGGCGACGACGTCGCGGGTCAGCCCCTCCGCCGGGTCGATGTCGATGAGCAGCGTGGGGACACCGCGCTGGCGCGCCCAGGTGTAGTGATCGGGCTGGTGGTTGTCGTCGATCCACGCGCACGGCCGGTCGCCGACCGCCTGTATCACGGCCGGCAGTTTGCGGAAGAGCTGGTCCCGGCCGTCGAGCGGGAACTCGATGACCGGCAGCTCGGGCAGTGCGAGCACCGGGCTGATCAGCTGGTTGGCCCGATGCTCCCACGCGGTGGCCCAGACCAGCTGGTAGTCGGCTGCCAGCGAGGTAAGCAGCTGGCCGTGATCAGGGGACAGCAGCACCCGCTCGTCGGGGAAGAACTCGTACTCGTTGTAGCCGTCCGGGCAGCCGTCAGCCAGCCACGGGTTCAGCACGCCATCCACGTCGACAAGGAGCACCGGGCGAGGGTCGGCGCGGTTAAAGGTCACCGGCCCGCCCGAGCGCCGGCTCGCCGGAACCGGCCGGTCGCGTCGGATTGCCTGACGTGCAGGCCGTCGAAGGCGACCGCGCACACCGCGTCCGCTAGCTCGGTGGCTCCAGCGGCGTCCTGCCGACCGGGGCGGTACCACTCGACCAGCGAGTTGATCATTCCGAACAGCAGCCGCGCCGTGATAGCCGGCTCTACATCGGGCCGAATATCGCCATCATGCTCGGCTTCCTTCACCAGGTCGGCCACGATCTGGTCGAATTCGCGGCGGCGGGCCAGCGCGCCGCGTTCCGTGCTGGTATTGCCGCGGGCGCGCAGCAGCAGCGTGACGTAGGGCAGCCGCTCGGCCAGCACGCCGACACTGGACCGGACGAGCCGTTCCAGCCGATCGATGGCCGGGGCGTCGCTCGCCCGGACCTCGTCGACGATGGCGAACAAGCCGTCCAGCGCCCGGTCGAGCGCCAGCGACAGCAGCTCTTCCTTGCTGCCGACGTGGTAGTAGATCGAGGACTTGGAGATCCCCAGCCGCTTGGACAGGTCCTCCATGCTGGTGCCGTCATACCCGCGTTCGTTGAAGACGGTCACCGCGACGGCGAGCAGGGACTCCAGGTCGTAGCCCGGCCGCCCGCGACGTACGGGCCGGGCTGGCCGGCTGCTTCCTGCCTGCTCCTGCGCCATGGCGACAACATAACGCACCGAACGACCGGTCAGGAATGTGGCCGATCGTTCCGTGTCGTGGTCCGCCGCTCAGTCCCGTAACGATTCCGTACCGCAGCGCTCCTAGTGTGTCGGAAAACGCAGGGATTACCTGGTCGTGGAGGTGACGGTGCCATGGGACCGAAGATCGTGATTATTGGCGGCGGGATCGGCGGGCTGACAGCCGCCGTCGCGCTAGCCCGCAGAGGCTTAGCCGCCGAGGTCTATGAGCAAGCGCCGGTGCTGAAAGAGGTTGGCGCCGGCGTCGGATTGTGGCCGAACGCCCTGGCGGCCTTGGAGCCGATCGGGTTGTCCGGCAAGGTGGCGCAACTCGCGGTGCCTGCAGTCAGTCAAGGTATCAGGCGGTCCGATGGAACCTGGCTGATGTGCATCCGGGCGGAAGCCATGGACAAGCGCTTCGGCGCTGGATTCGTGCTCGTCCACCGCGCTGAGTTGCAGCAGCTGCTGGCCGCCGAGCTCGACCCGGCCGCCATTCACCTGGGTGCCCGCTGCACCGGGCTAGAGGCCACCGGCCGCGGTGTGATCGCCCGCTTTGCCGACGGACGGGAGGTGCAGGCCGATGTGCTCGTCGGCGCGGACGGGGTGCACTCGGTCGTCCGGGCTGCCCTGTTCGGGCCCGCTTCGCTCCGGTACCGCGGCTACACCACCGTACGGTCGATCACTCCGGCGGGATCGGTTCCGCTGCCGCGCGACAGTACCGAGTCCTGGGGACAGGGCGCGCGGTTTGGCTTCGGTCCCGCCACCGGCGAGCGAATCGTCTGGTACGCGGTGTGGAACGCCCAGGCGGGTATGGACGACGGCGCCGACGCTGCCCAGCGCCTGCGCACGCTGTTTGGTACCTGGCACGATCCGATCCCGGCCATCGTCGATGCCACTCCGGAGAACGCTCTCATCCGGAACGACATCTATGACCGCTGGCCGGCCCGGACCTGGGCCAGGGGACAGGTGGCGCTTGTCGGCGACGCCATCCACCCGATGACTCCGGACCTCGCCCAGGGGGCATGTCAGGCGATCGTCGACGCCACCACGCTCGCCGACTGCCTCGCGGGCCCGCGCGACACTCGGGTGGCCCTGCGCGAGTACCAGCAGCGCCGCTGGCGCAACGCCGCCACTGTCACGCTGATTGCGCGGAATGCCGGCACCATGGGTCAGTGGAAAGGAGGCGTGGCCTGCGCCGCGCGCAATGCCCTGATGCGCGCAATGCCTCCAGCCCTGCAGCTGCGTCAGCTTGACCTTGTCCTGGGGGGCGCGCAGCTTGGCAGCGGACGACGCGGAACACCCTAAGCAACGGGATTAAGGTGGTCCTGCGGCCGTCGTACCGAACGACCGGTCGGAAAGTCTCGGACTGGCGAGGGGCGAGCAATGGCGCTGCTACGAAGCTACGCAAGCGGGACCTGGGTCACGCCCGAGGGCGACGGCCGACCGGTGTTCGACGCGGTAACCGGCGAGGAGGTCGCGAGGGTCTCCTCCGCGGGCGTGGACATGGCCGCGGCGCTTGACTATGGCCGGTCCGTCGGAGGTCCGGCGCTGCGCGCCCTCACCTTCCATCAGCGGGCCGGCCTGCTGAAGGCTCTCGGCTCCTACCTGCGCGAGCACCGCGATGAGCTGTACGCGCTGTCG
>JASHSZ010000125.1 GCA_030040815.1 Streptosporangiaceae bacterium | reverse complement strand
GCGGCCTGCGTCTCCGCGAGGAGCCGATCCGGGTCCGTGCCGGCCCGCTCGGCCTCGGCACGCCCGCCGTCGGTGAGCCAGCGGCCGACCTGAGCGCCGCCGACCTCGGGGTGGAACTGCACCGCCAGGTGCGGTCCGATGCTGTAGGCCTGGATGCACACATCATTGCTGGCCAGCACCCGCGCGCCGGGCGGCGGCACGCACCGGTCGCCGTGGAACTCCAGCCATGGGCCGGGTTCGATCAGGCGCGGCTCGGCGGTCTGCACGGTGACCCAGCCGACCTCGCTGCGCGGCGCCGCCTCAACCTGGCCGCCGAGCGCCACGGTCAGCGCCTGCGCGCCGAAGCAGATGCCGAGGACCGGGATGCCCGCCGCGTCGGCCGCCCGCAGCCAGTTCAGCTCCGCCCCGATCCACTCCGCGATCCGCTCCTCGTACACCGACCATGCCGCGCCGAGCACGACCACGTGGCCGACCCCGTCGAGCGACGGCAGCGGTCCCTGTTTCGGGAACAGGTGCGTGGTCAGCTCGGCGCCGCGGGCCTCGAACGCGTCGCCGACGAAGCCGACGTCGTCGATCGCATGGTGCCGCACCACGATGACCCGCATCTGCCTCGCTCCCTCCGCGCAGGTTGCTCGCGGCAGTCTGACCCGCCGTCACAGCCAAGACCATTGTGCGGGGAACGGCGCGCGCCGCGGACCCGGCCGCTCGTCCGGCGGTGTTGGTCGGGGGGACGACCTCCGTAACCTCCCGCCGCCGCCGACGGCTGTGTTGGTCGGGCGACGACTCGCCGTAGCCCCCCGCAGCCGACTGCGTTGGCTGCCTTGGTTGGGGGGACGACCCCCCTTAGCCCCCCGCAGCCGCCGCCGGCGGCTGTAGCGACTCGGGGAAGACCTCACACCAATTCCGGTGCGCCGGGTCCGCCGGGCTCGCCAGGATGGGGCATGGCCTGGCAGCTGACGGACAGCCTGGACGAGTCGGGCGCGCGGCGGGCGAACACCTGCGCGCGGACCCGGTACGGCAAACGCTGCCGCTGTCGGTGCTGGAGAACCTGCGCCAAGCTGGCCTGTCGAGGTACGGCGCCGAACCGCCGGCGTTCGGCTGGCATCAGCGCGCCGACGGCACCGTCGATGGCGCGGTGCTGCAGACACCGCCGTTCCCGCTGCTGGCGGCCAGCCTGCCAGCCGGATCTGTACCCGGTCTGCTCGCGGCGCTCGCCGCGGAACGCGGGCTGCCGACGGCGGTCAATCTCGCCGCCGCGAATGAAGGCGATTTCCTGGCCGGCTGGGCCGCCGCGACCGCCGGTACCGGGGCGGCCGGGCTTCGGAGTCGGCTGTACGAGCTGGCCGAGCTCGTGCCGCCAGAGCCCGCGCCCGACGGCGCCGCCCGGCTGGCCGGCGAGCCGGACACCGAGCTGCTCGTCGACTGGTTTGCGGCATTCCGGGCCGAGGCCCTGTCCGGCGGTCCGGAGGACGCCCGCCGAGAGGTGACCGACGGGCTGAGCCACGATGGGTTCATGCTGTGGGAAACCCACGCCGGACCGGTCGCGATGGCGGGGCTGACCAGGGAGGTAGCGGGCGTCGCCAGGGTGAGCGGCGTCTACACCCCGCCTGCCCGTCGGCGCCGCGGCTACGCGGCCGGCGTCACGGTCGCGATCAGCCTGGCGGCCCTGGCGGCTGGGGCCCGCAGCGTCGTGCTGTTCACCGACCTGGCGAATCCGACCAGCAACGCGCTGTATCTGCGGCTCGGTTACCGGCCGGTCGAGGACCGGCTGCTGCTGAGGCTCACCGCCGGGCGGGACGTCACGGCTGAGGGCGGAACGCCGTCGTCACGGTCATGAGAATCGCGATAGTCGGCGGAGCCGGCACACTGGGCAGGCACATCACCGCCGCGCTGGCTGAGCGCGGCCACGACGTCCGGGTGCTCAGCCGCAGCAGCGCCACATTCCCGGTCGATCTGAGCACGGGCGCGGGCCTGACGGCCGCCCTGGCGGGCTGCTCCGCGGTCATCGACGCGAGCAACTCGCAGCGCAGGTCGCGGCAGGTGCTGGTCGATGGCTCGCGCCGGCTCCTTGCGGCCGAGCAGCGGGCGGGCGTGGGACACCACGTGTGCATCTCGATCGTCGGGTGCGACGAGGTGCCGGTCGGCTACTACCGGGTCAAGACCGCCCAGGAGCAGGTCGTGCAGCAGGGCCCAGTGCCCTGGACGATCGTCCGGGCTACGCAGTTCCACGAGCTGGCAGCGTCGCTGTTCGCGGCGAGCGCCCGCTACCGGGTGCTCCCCGCCCCGCACGTGCCGGTGCAGCCAGTTGCCGCGGCCGAAGTCGGCAGCGCGGTCGCAACCGTAGCCGAGGGCGATCCGGGCGGCGGCCGGATCCAGGTAGCCGGCCCGGAAGTCAGCAACGTTGCCGAGCTCGCCCGCACCTGGCGGTCGGTGACCGGCCGACGAGCGACGCTGGTGCGGGTGCCCCTGCCCGGCAGGGTCGGCCACCAGCTCCTGGCTGGTGCCCTGACCACCAGCCGGGCTGAGTTCGTCGGCACGATCATGTTCCATGACTGGCTCGCCACTGCGGACCACGAGCGCTGAGCAGCGGGACCCGCCAGGTATCCGGACGAATATGTTGACCGAGCCGATTATTATCGAACGTATGAGCGTGCCGCTGCAGGAGTCGCTGCTGGATATCACCGAGAGTCCGGGGCCGGGTCCGCTTGGCCAGCTGGCGCGGACTGAGCTGGCCCACGGCGCCTGGATCGACTTCCTGCCCGGCTGGATGTCCGGGGCGGACGCGCTCTTCAGCCGGCTGCTGACCGTCGTGCCATGGTGCGCGGAGCGACGCTGGATGTACGAGCGTGTCGTCGACGTTCCCCGGCTGCTGTGCTTCTACGGCGCGGAGGAGGAGCTGCCCGACCCGCTGCTGACCGAGGCCCGCGGGGCGCTGAACGAGCACTACGCGGCCGAGCTCGGCGAGAGTTTCGTCACGGCGGGACTGTGCCTGTACCGCGACGGCCGGGACAGCGTCGCTTGGCATGGCGACACGATCGGCCGCGGCAGCACGCAGGACACCATGGTCGCCATCCTGTCGCTCGGGACGCCACGGCCGCTGCTGCTTCGCCCGGTGGGCGGCGGCGGGCCGACGCTCCGGCACGACCTCGGGCACGGTGATCTGCTGGTCATGGGCGGCAGCTGCCAGCGCACCTGGCAGCACGCAATCCTGAAGTCGGCGCGTCCGACCGGCCCGCGGATCAGCGTGCAGTTTCGCCCCGAGGGCGTCCGCTAAACACCGAAATCGTGAGACTCGACGGACTCACGTGGAAATGCACGGCCGTCCTGCTGTCCGGCGCGGTTGACGGCGGTCGCCTCAGGGCACGGTAGCGTCATGGCCGCCGACGACGTGGACCCCCCCGAATCGCGGTCGGCGGAGGCAGCGAGGCCGGAAGCCGCTGGTGCCATCTCCCTGTCACTAACACCGGTCGAGCACGACCGGCGAGACCGGCAGGTAGCCGACTGGAGAGAGGTCCGCGCTCCGGCCACGTCGCCGTACCCGCCGATCGCTGACTACGCCTTCTTGTCCGACTGCGAGGTCACCGCGCTGGTGGCGCCGAGCGGCGCGATCGAGTGGATGTGCCTGCCCAGGCTGGACTGCCCGAGCGTGTTCGGCGCCATCCTGGACCGGGATGCCGGACGGTTCCGGCTCGGCCCGGAGAACATCTCCGAGCCGGCCGACCGCCGCTACCTGCCGGGCACGCTCGTCGTGGAGACCAGCTGGGACTGCGACGAGGGCTGGATCATAGTCAGGGACTGCCTGCTCATGGGCCCCTGGCGGCACGAGCACCCCGGCCGCAGCTCGCACACCAGGCCGCCGACCGACTACGACGCCGAGCACACCCTGCTGCGCACCGTGCGGTGCGTGCAAGGCGCCGCGCAACTGGTGCTGGACTGCGAGCCCGTGTTCGACTACGGCCGAGTCCGGGGCAGCTGGCGGCACACCGACCGCGGCTACTACCAGGCATCGGTCACGCCGGAGGAGAGCGATCTCACCCTGACGCTGACCTCCGACATCCGGATTGGCGTCGAGGGCCCGAGCGCCCGGGCCCGCACGTTGCTGCACGAGGGCGACACCAGGTTCGTCGCGCTGTCGTGGGGCCGGCTGGAGCCGCCCCCGAACTACAAGGAGGCGTACCGGCGCCAGGTGTGGACCGCGCACCACTGGCAGCACTGGCTGGCCAGGGGCGATTTTCCTGATCACCGCTGGCGTAGTCACCTGGCCCGCAGTGCGCTGACGCTCAAGGGGCTGACATTCGCTCCGACGGGAGCGATCGCGGCCGCGGCGACGACCTCGCTGCCGGAGTCTCCCGGCGGCGAGCGCAACTGGGACTACCGGTACAGCTGGATCCGGGATGCGACGTTCGCGCTGTGGGGCCTGTTCACGCTCGGCTTCGACTGGGAAGCGAACGACTACTTCGCCTTCCTCACCGACGTCGTGGAACGGGATCGCGGCGACCTGCAGATCGTCTATGGCATCGACGGCCGCAGCGAGTTGCCGGAGCAGACGCTCAAGCACCTGCGGGGCTACCAGGGCGCCCAGCCGGTGCGAATCGGCAACGACGCGTACTGCCAGCAGCAAAACGACGTGTGGGGGGTCGTCCTCGACTCGCTGTACCTGCACACCAAGTCAAGGGACCGGCTAGACGAGCGGGTCTGGCAGATGGCCAAGCACCAGGTCGAGCACGCACTAGAGCACTGGCGCGAGCCCGACCGCGGTATCTGGGAGGTGCGCGGCAGTCCGAAGCACTTCACCTCGTCCAAGCTGATGTGCTGGGTCGCCGCCGATCGCGGCGCGCGGCTCGCGAGAATCAGGGACGATTCCGACGCCGCTCAGCGCTGGCAGGCCGCCGCCGATGAGATCCACGCTGACATCTGCGCGAACGCGGTCGACGATCGCGACGTGTTCTGCCAGCACTACGAGACGACTGCGCTGGACGCGTCGCTGCTGCTGATGCCCCTGCTGCGGTTCCTGCCCCGGGACGACCCGCGGATCCGCGCCACTGTGCTGGCCATCGCCGAGGAGTTGACCAAGGACGGCCTCGTGCTGCGCTACCGGGCCGACCAGACCGACGACGGCCTGCACGAGCCCGAGGGGACCTTCACGATCTGCTCGTTCTGGCTGGTGTCGGCGCTGGCGGAAATCGGCGAGCACCATCGGGCCCGCGACCTGTGCGAGAAGATCCTGTCCCACGCCAGCCCGCTGCTGCTGTACGCGGAGGAGATCGAGGCGAGCTCCGGGCGCCACCTGGGCAACTTCCCGCAGGCGTTCACACACCTGGCGCTCATCAACGCGGTCATGCACGTGATCGAGCACGACGAGGAGGAAGCGCGGCTGGCCCTGGTGGGCGCGGCGGAACGGCCCAGAACCGGCGCCAACGGCCGGACGCGCCGCCCGCCGAACGGCAGGCTGCGGCACCGCGACTCCGACGGCTGACCGGGCCCTTACGCCGACGCGTGACTATCGTCCCGGCCGATCAGCGCCATCCGCGCCGTGAGTCCCGGCCGATCAGCGCCATCCGCGCCGTCAGTCCCGGCCGATCAGCGCCATCCGCGCCGTCAGTCCCGGCCGATCAGCGCCGCCCGCGCCGTCAGTCCCGGCCGATCAGCGCCGCCCGCGCCGTCAGTCCCGGCCGATCAGCGCCGCCCGCGCC
>JASHSZ010000124.1 GCA_030040815.1 Streptosporangiaceae bacterium | reverse complement strand
CCGGAGCCGTCTACCACGGCGATCCCGAGCACGTGGCGTTCCTCAGCGGCGTCTATGCGGCCCAGTCGCAGAGCAACCCGCTGCATCCCGATCTGTGGCCGAGCGCGACGAAGTTCGAGGCGGAGATCGTAGCCATGACCGCGTCGATGCTTGGCGCCAGTCACGCCCCGGCCGATGCGTCAGTAGTCGGCGTGGTGAGTTCCGGCGGCACAGAGAGCATCCTGCTGGCGATGCGCGCCTACCGGGATTTCGCCCGCGAGCGCCGCGGTATTGCCGTGCCGGAGATCGTCGCGCCGGTCACCGCGCACGCAGCGTTCGACAAGGCATCCAGGTTCTTCGACATGCCACTGGTGCGGATCCCGGTGGACGAGGGGTACCGAGCCGATCTGAGCGCCATGGCTGGCGCGATAACCGAACGGACCGCGGTGGTGGTGGGCTCTGCGCCGACGTTCCCGCACGGCGCCATAGACCCGATCCCGGAAATCGCGGCGCTCGCGGCCGAACGCGGCGTGGGCTGCCACGTCGATGCGTGCCTCGGCGGCTTCATCTTGCCGTGGGCCGAGAGACTGGGCTACCCCGTTCCCGCCTTCGACTTCCGGTTGCCAGGGGTCACGTCGATGTCCGCGGACACGCACAAGTACGGTTACGCGGCCAAGGGCTCGTCGGTCGTGCTCTACCGCGGCAAGGAGCTGCGCCGGTTCCAGTACTACACGGTGGCCGACTGGCCGGGCGGCCTCTACCTGTCGCCGACGTTCGCCGGTAGCCGGCCGGGTGCGTTGTCCGCAACCTGCTGGGCAGCCATGGTCTCGATCGGAGAGGAAGGTTACCTCGAAGCTACCCGCCAGATCCTCACGACTGGGGCTCGCATACGGAACGGGGTGGCTGCCATCCCGGGCCTGCGAGTGCTCGGCGATCCGCTGTGGGTTACTGCGTTCGCGGCCGATGACGGCCTCGATGTGTACCAGGTCATGGAGAACATGAGCCACCGCGGCTGGAGCCTCAACGGGCTGCAGCGGCCACCTGCCGTGCATATCGCGGTGACGCTCCGACATACGCTGCCGGGGGTGGCAGACCGGTTCCTCGCCGATCTGGCCGAGTCGGTCAAGGAGGTCAGGGACAATCCCGGTGTCAGCACTGGGATGGCTCCGATCTACGGCATGGCCGCCAGCTTGCCTGCGGACGTTGTCCATCAGTTGCTGACCGGCTATCTCGACATGCTGTTCGAGGTGTAAACGTGCCGCGCCACATCCTCGCGATCGACCTGGGCACCTCGGCGCTGAAAGTGGCCCTCGTCAGCACGGCCGGTGATGTGGTCGCGTCGGAGCAGGAGACACCCACGGTCATCTTGCTTCCCGATGGCGGCGCCGAGCAGGATCCGCTGGCGTGGTGGGACCTGATCGTCAAGGCGTCATCGCGGTTGATGGCGCGCTCCGTGGTACCGCCGGAATCGGTGGTGGCGGTGTCTTGCACCGCCCAGTGGTCGGGAACTGTTCCGGTCGGCGGGGACGGCCAGCCGATCCGCAACGCGATCATCTGGATGGACTCCCGAGGCGCGCCACACGCGCGGCGCGTCACCGGGGGACCGGTGAAGATCCAGGGCTACGGGGTCGACAAGCTCGCACGCTGGGTGCGCGCCACGGCCGGGATACCCACGCAGAGCGGCAAGGATCCGATCGCGCACATCCTGTGGCTCAAGCACGCGGAACCGGAAACCTACCGCCGCGTGCGGGTGTTTCTCGAGCCGAAGGACTGGCTGAATCTCCACCTCACCGGGCGCGCCGCGGCGTCGTTCGACTCGATCGCTCTGCACTGGGTGACCAACAACCGGCGCTTGGAACAGATCAGGTACGACCCTGGGCTGCTCCGGCTTGCGGGGATCGAGCAAGCGCGGCTGCCGGAATTGGTGGCGGCGACGGACATCCTCGGCCCGCTGGCGGCCTCGCGAGCGAATGAGCTCGGCGTCCCGGCTGGCATCCCGGTCGTGGCCGGCACGCCCGACGTGCACTCGGCAGCGATCGGAGCCGGGGCGACCCGGGACTATCAAGCTCACCTGTACGTCGGCACATCATCGTGGCTGACCTGCCACGTCCCCTTCAAGAAGACTGATCTGCTGCACAACATCGCTTCACTGCCGTCGCCGATCCCTGGTCGCTACTTCGTCGCCGACGAGCAGGAGACCGCCGGTGCGGCGCTGACCTTCCTGCGGGACAAGGTGCTGTTCGATGGTGGCGCGCCCAGTTCCGCCTACCAGGAATTCGACCGGATGGCGGAACAGGCCGGGCCAGGCAGCGGCGGTGCGATATTCACGCCCTGGCTGTACGGTGAGCGGACTCCGGTCGAGGATCGGTTCGTCCGTGGCGGATTCCATAACCTCTCGCTGTCCGTCAGTCGCGATGACCTGGTCCGCGCCGTGTTTGAAGGGGTTGCGCTGAACGCGCGCTGGCTGCTTGGCGCCGTGGAGCGGTTCACCCGGCACCGACTGGAGCCGATCAGGTTCATCGGCGGCGGCGCTCGCTCTGACGTGTGGAGCCAGATCTTCGCTGACGTGCTCGGCCGGTCGATCGAGCAGGTCGCCGATCCAGTAAATGCCAACGCCCGCGGAGCCGGCCTGCTCGGAGCGGTGGCCCTCGGTGACCTGACCTTCGACCAGGTCCCTGATCGGGTCGCGGTCAGCCGGAGCTATGCGCCTGACCCTGCGCTGACGGATTTCTACGACAATCTGTTCGGCGAGTTCGTCGGGCTCTACCGGCGCAACCGGCGAGCGTTCGAACGGCTCAACCGCGGCGGGCTGCAGCCGCCGCGGCGCGAGCTCTGAGGCCAGCGCCGCCGTGTATGCCGTCAGCGGCCGGTGAAGTCCCTCGTACGTCATG
>JASHSZ010000123.1 GCA_030040815.1 Streptosporangiaceae bacterium | reverse complement strand
GTCGTCCAGCCGAAGCGCCGCGCCAGCCGCTGAAAGTGGGTGTCCACGGTGATGCCCGGCACGCCGAACGCGTTGCCCAGCACCACGTTGGCCGTCTTCCGGCCCACGCCCGGCAGCGAGTCGAGGTCTTTGAGTTTGCTCGGCACGACACCGCCGAACCCGTCCATGATGGCGGCCGACAGCCCGATGATCGCCTTGGCTTTGTTCCGGTAAAAGCCGGTGGGCTTCAGCATCTCGGCCAGCTCGTCCGGGTTGGCCGCAGCCATGTCCTCCGGTGCAGGGTACTTGGCGAACAGCGCCGGGGTCGTCATGTTGACCCGCTTGTCGGTGGTCTGCGCGGACAGCACGGTGGCGATGAGCAGCTGAAACGGGCTCTCGAAGTTCAGTTCGGCGTGCGCGTCGGGATACGTCTCTGCCAGGATCCGGTTCATCTGCCTGGCTCGCCGTACCAGCCCGAGCCGGGTCTCGTTCTGCCACTTGCGGGTCCGCGGCCGCCCGGTCGTCGCTGTCGCCATACCGGCCAGCGTAGAGCCTCGCCAGCCAGGCCGAGACGGGCTCTGCGCCGCTGCCGATCCAGCCGCGGCGGCCGGACAGTCAGTACCGGCTACCGCAGCCCGGCGAACAGGTCCGTCTCGGGCACCGCGGCTCCCGTGGTGTCGGTGACACGGACGAAGCTCTCCGCGCCGAAGGCGGACTCCGCGACCTCCGGCGGCAGCTTGCTGAACCAGGAGTCCTGGATCTGACTAGTGTGCGCGAGCAGGGCCTCCTGCTTGCGCGCCAGCACCGGCCTGATGTCGACGGTCGTGGTGATCCGCGCCTCCGCCTCGGCCGCCTGGCGGAGTTGCTCGGGCGTGAACTCGCGCGGGTCTGGCACATCGGCGCCCATGTCGCGCAGTGCCTCCCAGACCTTGCGCCAGGAACTGCCGCGCATCGCGATCTGGTAGTACTTGGCCGCGATGCCAGTCTGGGCGGCGGCGGCGGCCGCGGCGCGGGCAGCATGCACGTGGTCCGGATGCTGGTACATGCCCTGATCGTCATAGGAGACGATGACCTGTGGCTGATAGATCTTGATCAGCCTGCCGATGCGATCCGCAACCTCCTCCAGCGGGACGTTGCAGAATGCGTCGGGCCGGTTCTTGTACTCCCAGTCCGGCATCCCGGAGTCGTGATACTCGAGCAACTCAAGGTCGCGCACGCCGAGGATCTGCACGGACCTCCGCAGCTCGGCCAGCCGCAGTTCCGCCACGGACTCCTCATCGTGGCCGTCCTCACCCGGCTTGATCTGCCCCGGAGCATCGCCGAATTCCCCGTTGGTGCAGGTCACCACCACGGTCCTGACCCCCTGGTCGGAGTAGCTGGCGAGCACGCCGCCCGTGCTCGATGCCTCGTCGTCGGGATGCGCGTGCACGACCATGAGGGTCAGGGAGTCCGCTGCCATGGCTCCAGCCTGCCGTATCCGCACACGCGACGCACCTCGAGCCGGCAGGGGGCACCTGGTCAGGCTTGGCTGCTGCCAGCCGCGGGGCCTCCCGGCACCGGCCGGGCGGGTGCGGCCTCGGCCTGGCCGATCCGGCCGGGTCGCCACAGCGTGCCGAGTGTTCCCTGGGCGGCCCGGGAGCCTGCCGTGCCGCCACCGGGTCCGCGCAGCACCCACGCGAAGCCGACCGCGATCAGCATGCCGATCAGAGGCCCGATGAGGTAGGCCCACCAAGACGCCCAGTCACCGATGACCAGTGCCGGGCCGAGAGAGCGCGCCGGGTTCATCGACGCGCCGCTCACCGGCCCGCCAAACAGGCCCGCCAGGATGATGTAGCTGCTGACCCCGAGCGCCGCGATCGGTCCGAGTGCCTGCGCCCCGGACGCCGTGCCGAGAATGACGCTGACCAGCCCGGTCGTGAGCAACGCCTCCCAGGCGAGCGCGGTGCCGGTCGAGATGCCCGGTCCCGGCAGCGTCAGGCCCGCGCTGCCGTGCTTGCCGAGGAGCGCGATCAGCAGCAGCGTCGCGAGCACCGCGCCAGCGAACTGAGCCACGATGTACGGCCCGACCCGGCGCCACGGAAAGTTGCCCCGGAGCGCGAACGCCACGCTCACTGCCGGGTTGAGGTGGGCGCCCGAGACGGCCCCCATGAACAGGATGATCGCCATGACCATGAGTCCGGGAGCCACCGCCCGGACTGGGCCGGGCACCACGTCGCCACCAAAGCGCGCGTTGACCACGCCTCCGCCGACTGCGACGGTGACGAGCAGGAACGTGCCGAGCAGTTCGCTGAACAGCCGCCGCCACTCGTAGCTGTTATCCCAGAAGTCGAACTGGCGCACCGCTGCGTTCGGCACTCCGAACGACCGCAGCGTCGCAGCAACGTGGGGCATTTCGCTGGGCCTCAGACCAGCAGGGTCGGTGCTGATGGCTGCCTCCTCCGTTAGCCAGGTGTTCACCGCAAATTAGCGCAAAATCTCCACCAGCAGCACCCAGACATTGATCAGCCCGAAGATGAGAGCCGCGAGCACGCTAGGGACGAGCCAGTACAGCCCGCCGCCCGCCGCGGTGAGCAGCGTCACACCGGCCAGCGTCAGGCACGCGCAGCTCAGCACCGCCGGGAATACCCGGCCGATCATGCGGCGCCAGACCGTGTCTTCCGGCCCGCGCTTGGCGTGCAGGTCGAGCCAGACTTGAGCGCCGCCGATAACGAGGCCGCTCGCGAGCAATTCCAGGCCGAGCGCTTCCCTGGCCTGTCCGGGCACCACCACGAGCAGCGCGCTGATCAGCGGCGTGGCGAACAGGATCAGCGTCTGCGCGGCGCGGCTGGGCAAGCTCTCGGTCTCGAGAATTTGCTTGAGGTTGATCGAAACCGCGACGAACAGCAGGCCCGCCAGAGCTGCCGACGCGGTCGCGACCGCGGTCCCGAATCCGGTCCACGACCCTGCCGTGTAGGCGGTGGTCACAGCTGCCGAACCGCTGGCGGCGGATCGCCGGCATCAGCGTCGTCGGGCTCGCTGACCCAGGCGGAAAAGACCGGCACGCCGTGCCACGGGCCGCCCGTGTCGTCCTGTGTGAGCGCCACGACGGCGTACGGATGGCCGAATCGAAGTTCCGCGTGCCGCCGTCTGCCCGGCAGCCGCGCCGCTGCCGCGATCGCAACCGCGGTCACCGCCGCGGCCTCAAAGCCCGTCCGCGAATACCGCGCCGTCGCCGCCTGCCTTGCTTCCCACGGATCGTTGCCTGGCACGAGTGCTTGCTTCGCACCGGCGAAGCCGAGTGTTGGGTCGGTCAGGTCGAGGGTTGATGACGCTGACCACGCAGGCAGGATCGCGCTGCAGGTGTCGGCTGGCGCCGTAACCTCATGCAGGACCCAGAGCGGTGCCTCCCCGAGCGCCAGCCCGCCCAGGTCCCGCCTCTCCACGCTACCGCCCGTTGCCAGCGCCCGGCCGACTTCGTGCGCAGTTGCCAGGACCTGGCCGGGCAGCACCCCCGGCTGCGCACCGACCGACACGACGAGCAGTCCGCCGACCGCAGCGGCGGCGTGAACGATGACATCGGCTCCGTTCTGCGTCGCGGAGATGAACTGGACGTGCCCGCGCGACCCAGGGCCGTGCGGCGTGCGCAGGACGCGCTCAAGCCGGCCCGACCACGGACTGGCGGCGCCGAGGTCACTGGCCGGAGCGAGCTGGAATGGCTGCTGCCAGGACACCTTGGTGGCGAGCGCCGTCGCGAGCACCAGGTACGCCTGGCTCGCGTCAACCGGGAACCGGTCGATGAGACCGAAGGTGTGGTCCCTAGCCCACCCGTCCAGGTCCTGCTGACCAGGCAGATCGCCGGTGGTCACCGGCCCGGGCAAGCTGGCCTGCCAGCGCCGGAAGTCCTCGGGTGGCTGGAGCCAGGGCGCGGTCCAAACCGCGGCCGCGGCACCGACGAGCGGGTGCGGATCGGCCAGCAGCTCTGCTGCAGCGCCAGCTGCGACGTCGACGTCGCAGCCCAGCACGTCGGTCAGCGCCTCGCGGTCCGCACCGTCACTCGCCGGGCCCACCAGCGCGAGCAACAGCCACGCGCCGAGCGGCGACGCGACATGATGGCGGGACCCCGCGGCGCCGTGCAGCCGGGCGGCATAGCGCGTTACGCACCCCGCCACCACGCCAATCGAAGGAGCCACGAGATTAACAATGCCTCAGCCGAAGTAGCCGGCTACGCAGGCGGTCCAGCCGAGGCTCCGCGCCCAGCTTTCCCGCGCCGTCTGACCAGCACGAAGCTGAAAATCCCAGCCGCCAGCACCAGGGCCGCGCCTAGGGCCAGGGAGATGTGCAGCCCCGACTCGAAGGCATGGTAGGCAGCGGAGATGACCTCCGCCCCCACCTTGCCGTAGGCGGCGTATGCCTTGCTCCCGGCTGGTGGGGTGGCCCCGATCTCGACCTCGGAGACGACGTACTGCTGCAGCGCCTTACTCAGGCCGAGGCCCTTCATCTGGGCAGTGATGTCGGTAGTGAGTCTCGCCGCCACCAGCGCGCCCAGCACCGCGACGCCGGCCAGAGCACCGATCTCACGGCTCGTGTTCGTCGCTGACGCGGCCATGCCGGACCGCTCGGGCGGCACCGCGGACAGGGCGGATGACGTGGCCGGGACCACCGTGCTGCCGACGCCGATGCCGGCTAGCGCCAGCGCGGCTGCCAGCGGCAGGTACGCAGGCTTCGGGCTGATCGCGAGAGCCGTGAGCACAAGGCCCGCCGCAAACAGCACCGATCCGACGAGGATCGACCAGCCCAGGCCGACCGCGGTGACCCACCGTCCGGCCAGCACCGAGGCGACCACCATGAGCACGGTCATCGGTACGAAGATCGCGGCAATTCGGTACCCGCTGTAGCCGGACACCTCATCGAGGAACAGCGCGGTGAAGAAGAACACCGCGAGCGTCGCGAAGTACGCGCAGAACGCGACGACGTTGGCGGTGAGGAATCCGGGCACCCGGAGGAACTTCAGGTCCAGCAGCGGGTACGCGGTGCGGGACTCCCACCAGAAGAACCCGATGATGCCGAGCCCGCACACGCAGAACAGCGCGATGGTCTGGGCCGACGCGAAGCCGACGCTCTCGCCCTCGATCACCGCGAACGCCAGCGCGGCGATGGCGGCAGCGCCGATGGCGCTGCCGCCGATGTCGACTCGGTGCGCCTCCGGGTCGGAATTCTCCGGCAGCACGGCCGAGCACAGCGCCAGTGCCAGCGCGCCGACGACGACGTTGAACCAGAAAATCGCGCGCCAGTCCCAGATGCCCACGAGGATGCCGCCGATGACCGGGCCAAGGGCGAGGGCCACGCCGGAGACGGCTGTCCATACGCCGACAGCCCAGCCGCGCTCGCGCTCATTCGTAAACACGTGCCGCAGCATGGACAGCGTGCCGGGCTCGCTCGCGGCTGCGCCGAACCCCATCACCGCCCGGCCGGCGATCAGCACGGCGATGCTGGGTGCCAGCGCCGACAGCACCGAGCCGAGGCAGAAGATCACAATCCCGATGATCATGACCCGCTTGCGGCCGAACTCGTCGCCGACCATGCCGAACCCGAGCATCGCGCCGGCGAACGTCAGCGCGTATGCACCCACCACCCACTGCAGCCCGGCCACGCCGGCGTGCAGCTGCGTCTGCACGTTGCCCAGGGCGATACTCACGATGGTGTTGTCAAGGAAAGTCAGGAACAGGACGATGCACAGCACCGCGAGTGCGAGTGACCGGCCACCGTACCTGATGGTGACCGCCTCGCCCTCGGGCAGACCAGTCCGGCTAACCATCTGTCTCCTAGCTCGTGTGGCACGCGGCCGGAAGACCACTCGTCTTGCCGCCATTCTCGAGGGTCAGCAGGCCGCAGAAACTTGTTACGCCCACCTTCCAGGTGCCGTCCT
Organism: Streptosporangiaceae bacterium; assembly: GCA_030040815.1. The sequence continues at coordinate 6,473 of JASHSZ010000123.1, read as the reverse complement.
GGTAGACCGCCGTTCCCGTCTGGTTACTCAGCGCGGGCGTCCCGCTGAGCAAGATGTCGTACTTCACGGTCGCCTGGCTAGGTGAATTTATTGTGACTTTTATGACTTTAGCGGAAGCCTGGGAGGCAAGGCCACCTCCGGACTGAGCCTGGATCACCGACTGGAACTGTGAGCCGTCCTGCAGCAGGTTCACGCGCTCGCTGGTCGGCGTCTTGGCGCTGAAGAACGTCTCCCAGTTCGTCGTGATCTGGCTGGCGGCGCTGCCACTCGACGAGGACGTCGCGGGCGGCTTTGACGTGCTGGAACTACTTGGGCTGCTGCTGCCGCAGGCAGTGACCGTGACTGCCAGTGCGACAACGGCGCAGCCGCCGAGAATATGCGGGATACGCCGAAGACGGCTCATGCAGCTATCCTCCAACGATCTTTCAGCCGATGGCCATACCACTACTAGCCGATCTTCTCGCACTTGTCGGCCGGCCAGTTAGTGCCGGCCTGACGCTCATGTCATGCTGAACGGTGTGTCCGAGCACGAACTGCCCGCGTGCGGCCCCGCCGCCACCGACCTCGAAGCGCTGCGGGACCGGATGCGCCAGTTCACCACCGAGCGAGACTGGGGCGGCTTCCATGACCCCAAGTCTGTCCTGCTCGCCCTCGTCGGCGAGGTAGGCGAGCTGGCGGAACTCTTCCAGTGGCTGCCCGCAGCCGATGCTGCCAAACTCGGCCGGTTGGAACCCCTGCACACCAGGGCCAGCGAGGAAATGTCGGACGTGCTGCTCTACCTGGTGCGGCTGGCTGATGTGCTGGACGTCGACCTCGCCGCGGCGGCCAGCGCGAAGCTCGCCGACGCCGCACGCCGCTACCCTGCAGGCGGGTCTCCGGGCTGAGGCCGGGCGCGTACTGCGACTGCCGCACGCCGCCCGCCCGGTTAGCCAACCCGCCACAACGCGGCCAGGTCGCGTTCGACGCTCGCCGCCAGCGGCGCCGCCGGAACGAGCATGGGTCGTGGCGGCACCGCATCCGTGAGCTCGCAGTGACTCAGCGCCGCCCGGTCGAGGAACCGGCTCAGCTGCGCATAGCTGTGCCGGTCGTCGCTGCCCCGGCGGTGGTGGTGCATGCGCAGCGGGGCGTACAAGAACAGCCGGTCCCGCGCTCGCGTCACCGCGACGTAGAACAGCCGTTGCTCCTCCTCCAGCCCCGCAGGCGTGGTGAGCGCCATGTCGCTCGGCACCGCCCCGTCGACGAGCTGCGGCAGGTGTACGACCGGCCACTCGAGTCCCTTGGCCGAGTGGACCGTCGAGATGACCAGGTAGTCGTCGTCCAGTCGGGGCCTGCCAGCCAGGTCGGACGCCGACACTGGCGGGTCGAGGGCGAGCTGCACGAGTGCGTCGTGCAGTGACGGGCTGCCCGCGGCGGCGTCTGCGAGCCGCTCCAGGTCGGCACGCCGGGCCGCGGCATCGGCGTACCGCGCCGCGAGCGGGTCGTGCAGCGCGGCCAGGATTGCTGCCGCCCGCTCGGCCGTGCTCGCCAGCTCGGCAGCCCTGCCAAGCTCGCGGATCGTGGCTCCGACAGCGGGGGCCAGCCGCCGCGGCAGCACCTGCTCGGCTTCCGGCCAGCGTCGCAGCGGCTGCGGCGCGGCGATCGCCAGCCTGTCGATGACCCGCCGGGCGAGCACCGGACCGACACCCTCGTGCAGCCGCAGCACCCGGAACCAGGCTAGGTCGTCCGCCGGGTTCGCGACGATCCGGGCTGCGGCGAGGAAGTCCTTGACGTGCGCGGCCTCGGTGAACCGCAGGCCGCCGTACTTGACGTAGGGGATGCCGCGCGCCGATAGCTCAAGCTCCAGCAGGTCGCTGTGATTCGCCGACCTCACCAGCACGGCCTGTTCGCAGAACCGCACGCCGGCCTCGTGCTCAGCGAGCACCCGCGCGCAGATCTCCCTGGCCTGGGTCGCCTCGTCGTGGCAACGGACCAGCAGCGGCGGCTGGCCCCGGCCGCGGTGGGCGGTCAAGGCCAGCTCGAGGCCGTCGTACTGCGGACGGATCACGTTGGCCAGCCGCAGCACCGCGTGCCGCGACCGGTAGTTGCGCGACAGCCGAACCACCGTCAGGTCGGCATACGTCGCCGCCAACGCGCGCAAGTGCGCTGGATCGGCGCCGCGGAAGGCGTAGATGGCCTGCGCGTCGTCGCCCACGCACGTCAGCCCCGCGCCATCTGGTCGCAGCAGCCGCACGATGTCGGCCTGCGCGGCGTTGACGTCCTGATACTCGTCGACCAGCACCGCGTCGAACAGCCCGCGCAGCGCCGGGCCCGCCGTTGCGTCGGCCAGCGCGGCACGCCAGAGCAGCAGCAGGTCGTCGAAGTCGACCAGGCCATGCCGACGCTTGTACCCGACAAAGTCGGTGAACAGGTCGGCCAGCTGACTGGCGAACGGAACGCACCACGGGTAGGCAACACCCAGCACGTCGGACAGCGCGGTGCTGGTGCTGACGCAGCGCGAGTAGATTTCCGCGCACGTCGCCGCCCGCGGGGTGCGGCGGCCCGAAGCGGTGCCGACGAGGCCGTGGGCGTCGCGCATCGTGTCCAGCACATCCGCCGTGTCGGCCGGGTCGAGCACGCTGAACTCGGCTGGCAGCGCGAACGCCTCCGAGTGCGCCCTGATGATGCGGTGCGCGATGGCGTGGAACGTGCCGCCGACGATCCGCTCCACCGCACTGCCGGCGCTGCCGTCCGGCGGCTGCGCCCGCGAGAGCATCTCGTCGGCCGCCCGCCGCGTGAACGTCAGGAGCAGGATCCGGCTCGGCTGCAGGCCCTCGCTGCGCAGCCACGCCGCGCGGGCGACCAGCGTGCCGGTCTTGCCCGTTCCGGCCCCGGCCAGGATCAGCAGCGGCCCGCCTCGGTAGGTGGCTGCCCGCCGCTGATCGTCGTTGAGCGCGTCCAGGAGGACGGCAGGCTCGGTCATGGACCCTGAATGTAGCCAGCCGCACCGACATCGACCGCGCAGCTACGCGGCGTGTCGCGCGGCTGCCGCGCGACGAGAGCGGCGCGTTGAGTGAGCCCGTTCCCCGATGGTTGCGCTCTTATTCCGGAACGGGCTCGTCGTCGCGCATGCTAGTGGTGAGCAACGCGGCGTCTTCGGATTCTCGAGCGGAGCAGCGCCATGGCATCGTCACTCGTGACGTCGCTGGACCGGATCGGCCAAGTGCAGGCCCATCTGTCCGGAATTGTCGTCCTGGTGCTGGGGATCGTCGCGGTTGGTGCGGTGCTGCCAGGGATGTGGCTTGTCACCCATCACCTCACCGTGATAGCGCACGAGGCCGCGCACGCCACCTTTGGCTCGGCCATCGGCGGCACGGTCCGTGGCATCCGCCTGCTTCGCAGCGCCGAGGGCGCGACGACGATCGGCGGCACCGGCGCGCTGGGATCATTTTTCATCACTCTCGTTGGCTACCTGGGCCCGAGCCTGTTCGGCATCGGGGCCGCCACGCTCATCAGGGCCGGGCACATCGTGGCGGTTCTCTGGATCGCGCTTGGCGGACTGACCTTGGTCATGTTCGCGCTGCGCCGCAGCTTCGGCATCGTAACCGTCGTGGTGTCGTTCCTGCTGCTGTTCCTCGTGGCGGGATTCGCGTTTGTCGGGCTGCAGGTGGCCACGGCCTATGGCATCACCTGGTTCCTCCTGGTCAGCGGCCTACGCCGGATCATGGAGATACTCGGTACGACATCCGGCGACGCCGACGCGCTGCGCCACATGACGAAGATCCCGCATCGGGTCTGGCACGGATTCTGGCTGGCGTGCACGGTAGCCGCGCTTGCGACCGGTGTGGTCCTGCTGGTCTAGGCGGTCACCAGCCCAGCTCACGGAGCCGCTCGTCCGAGATGCCGAAGTAGTGGCCGACCTCGTGGATTATCGTCCGGCGTACCTGCTCCACGACCTCGGCCTCGGTGTCGCACAGCGCGCAGATCGCCCGCTGGTAGATCGTGATACGGTCCGGCAGAACGCCGGCGTAATTCGTAGTCCGGCTGGTCAGCGGCACGCCCTCGTACAGGCCGAGCAGGCCGCGCGGGCCCGGGCCGTGCTCCACCAGCACCGCCACGTTCTCGATGAGGGCGGCGAACTGCGGGGGCAGCGAGTCCAGGGCCGTGGCAACCATCTGCTCGAAGGCGTCCGGATCCACGGTGATCACCTCCCTATTGTCGGCCGGCTGGCCGCTTGTCAGCCGGCTGGCCGCTTGTCAGCCGACTGGCAGCTTGTCAGCCGACTGGCAGCCGCTCGCCCGTAGGCTGGTGGCTATGGTCGCGAGCGCGCCCGCCCCGGCTGTCCCGGCCGGTCCGGTTGAGCCGGCCGACCGGGCTGCACCCGGTCCGCCCAGGCCTCCCACCCGGGCGGATCTGGCGGCCGCTCGCGACCTCACGATCCCGGACGTAGTCGCGCCGGGGCTGCGAATGCTGTTCGCCGGCATCAACCCAGGCCTGTACTCGGCCGCTACCGGGCACCACTTTGCCCGGCCGGGCAACAGGTTCTGGCCCGCGTTGCACCAGTCCGGCTTCACTCCGCGTCAGCTGCGGCCCGACGAGCAGCGGCTGCTGCTGGAGTCTGGCCTGGGCATCACCAACGTCGTGGCGCGGGCGACCGCGCGGGCGGACGAACTCAGTGCAGCGGAACTGCGCTCCGGCGGCGCGAGCCTGGTCGCACTGGCCGCCAGCCTCGGCATTCGCTGCATCGCGGTGCTCGGGATCACCGCCTACCGGGCCGCGTTCGGACCGCCGGACGCCGCCATGGGCCCGCAGCCGCTGCACGAGGGCGGCCTGATGTGGGTGCTGCCGAACCCCAGCGGCCTCAACGCGCACTGGCCGATGCCGCGGCTCGTCGCGGCCTTCCGGCAACTGCGGGCGGCCATGGAGGACAGCGGCCCTCCGACCGATGACTGCGCGACCACTGACCGGCTATGAATGCGCTTTCGGCAGCGAACCCACCACGATCGTCGCGCCGAGGTCGTCGTCACTGACCGCGGAGGCGACGAGGCCGCCGGCCGTCATCGCTGCCGCTGTCAGTGCGGCCTGGCGTTCGCTGGTCTCGATCAGCAGTCGCCCGCCTGCGCCCAGCCACTCGGCTGCCCCGGCCGCGACCCGGCGGTGGATAGCCACGCCATCTGTCCCGCCGTCCAGCGCAATCGCCGGCTCGTGCAGCCTCGCCTCCGAAGGCAGCAGCGCGATCTCGGCGGTCGGCACGTACGGAGCATTCACCACCAGCACGTCGACCCGGCCACGCAGCGCGGCGGGCAGCGGGGCGTAGAGGTCGCCCTGGTAGACCCGCCCGCCGACCGTAGCCACGTTCTCCCGCGCGCACGCCACCGCGGCGGGCTCGATGTCGGCGGCGTGCAGCTCAGCACCGCCGAGCGCGCTCGCCACCGCGACGCCGATCGCGCCCGAGCCGCAGCACAGGTCCAGGATCACCGGTCGCGTCGTGTGCGCGCCGCCGCCCGGCCCAGGCGCCCGCGCGACCGCGATCGCCTGGCGTACCAGGAGTTCGCTGCGACGTCGCGGCACGAACACGCCGGGGCCGACCGCAATCCGCAGCCCGCAGAACTGCGCCCAGCCGACGATGTGCTCCAGCGGCAGCCCCGCGGCCCGGCGCGCTACGAGCGCGTCCAGCTCGGCGCGCGTCGCGGCCGCGGCGGCGAGCAGGTCGGCCTCCTCCTCGGCGAATACGCAGCCCGCAGCGCGCAGCGTTTCCGCGGCCGCCGCGACATCCGATGGGCCGGGCGTCACCAGGGCATGGACCCCCTCGTCACTGCAACGCACCCACCCTAGCCAGCCGCGGCCGCCTCGGGTCCGTGCGCCCATTGCGTCAGTCACCCTTCACGTTCACGATCTGCCGGAGCGTGTGCCGGACGTCGACCAGGTCGGCAGCGTCGCGCATCACCTGGTCAATCGGCTTGTACGCGGCAGGGATCTCGTCGAGGAAGGCGTCGGTGTGCCGCCACTCGATGCCGTCCATCGCGGCGTTCAGCTCGGCGCGGGTGAACAGCTTGCGCGCTGCCGACCGCGAGTACTCCCGGCCGGCCCCGTGCGGGGACGAGTGCAGCGCCTGCTCGTTGCCCTTGCCCACGACGACATACGACCGGGTGCCCATCGAGCCGGGTATGAGGCCGGGGACGCCCTCGTGGGCGTCAATAGCACCCTTGCGGGAGAGCCAGACGTCCCTGCCGTAGTGGTGCTCGCGCGTGGTGTAGTTGTGATGGCACTGGACCGTGTCGAGCGCCGCCACGTGCTCGCCGTACCAGTCGCGCAGCGACTCGACGACCCGGTGCATCATCTCCTGCCGGTTCAGCAACGCGAAGTGCTGAGCCCACCGCAGGTCCCTGATGTAGTCGTCGAACTGCGGCTCGCCCTCGACGAGATACGCCAGGTCCCGATCGGGCAGGCTGATCCGCCGCTGCGTGCACTGCCGCTGCGCGATGGTGATGTGCCGG
>JASHSZ010000013.1 GCA_030040815.1 Streptosporangiaceae bacterium | reverse complement strand
AAGCCTAATTATTTGACCTCTAACTTTCGCCCTGTCGGGGTCTGACAATGACAGTTAGCCTGCGAGAAGTGATGACCGCTGGCCACGAGCGCGCAGTCAGTGCGTACGGATGAGGCTCGGCGGGAGCCACCCATCAGCATCGGGTTGCCTCGCGAAGGACGGCGCACAGCCGGGCGAGCGCGGTGCTGTACGTGTGGGCCGGCGGCGTCGCGTAGCCGACCACGAGGGCCGGACCAAGGGCCGGCTCCCCCGCCCGGCTGGCCGCCAGCCCCTGCAGCGTGAGCCCGCGAGCTGCCGCCCGGCTGACGACGTCGTGTTCCGAGACATCGGCCGGCAGCTGCACCAGCACGTGCAGCCCGGCCGCGATGCCGGTGACGCGAACGGCGGGCACCTCCCTGGCGAGGGCGCTGACCAGCCGGTCCCGGCGCCGCCGGTACGCAAGCCTCGCCCGGCGGACCTGCCGGTCGTAACCACCGGACCTGATCAGCTCTGCCAGCGTGAGCTGATCGAGGCTGCTGCTGAGCCGCCCGGCCGCGCGTTTGGCGGCGGTGACCTCGGCGGCCAGGCGCCCCGGCAGCGCGAGCCAGCCGAGTCGGAGGCCGGGCGCGAGGCTCTTGCTCGCCGTGCCGCCGAAGACGACGTGCTCTGGCGCCAGCGGCTGCAACGCGCCGACCGCCTGCCGGTCGTACCGGTATTCGCCGTCATAGTCGTCCTCGATCACGACTCCGCCGGTCCGGATCGCCCAGCCGACGACCTGACGCCGCCGCTCCGGAGCGAGCGCGGCGCCGAGTGGGAACTGGTGCGCCGGCGTCAGCAAGACCGCGCTCACCGCAGTGGAGAGGATCGTGACGTCCGCGCCGCGGTCGTCCACCGGTAGCGCGGTTACCCGCATGCCCGCCCGGCTGGCAATCTCACGGTGACCGGGATGGCCATATGCCTCGACCGCCAGCGTGCGCTTCCCGGCGGCGCGCTGCACCTCGCAGAGCAGCTCCAGGCCCTGCGCGAAGCCCGCGCACACCACGATGCGGTCCGGTGTGGTCGTGACCCCGCGAGCCCGGCCCATGTACTCGGCCAGCGCGACGCGCAGTACTTCCAGACCGCGGGGATCGGCGTAGCTGAGCTGGTCCGCCGACGCCACGGCGAGCGCCCTGCGCGCGGCAGCCAGCCACGCCGCGCGCGGAAACGCCGTCACGTCGGGCATGCCCGGCCGCAGGTCATAGCGCGAGCCGCGGACGACAGCAGGTCTGGTGGCCTTGCGTGCTGCGGCAGCCTGACCGGCCCGCTCCGCTACCCAGGTGCCCGAACCGTGCCGGGCCGACAGCCAGCCCTCGGCGACGAGCTGGCCGTAGGCCTCGGCCACGGTGTTTCGCGCGACGCCGAGATCCCGCGCGAGCACCCGCGACGCGGGCAATGCGGTCCCGGCTGCCAGCCGTCCGCTGCGCACCGCATCGCGCAGCGCCGCCTCCAGGGTCGCCCGTGGCCGGGTGCCAGACAACTCGAGGTGCACGTCGAGACCGGCAGAAGTGGACCGCGTTCCCTCCATGGAATTGGATCTTAAACCTGAGCCTCTTGCCCCGTAGCGTGGAACCAGAACAGCAGCAAGCAACGCGAAGGGATACCTGCAATGACCGACGTGGACGAGATAGTCCGGGCCCGGATCGACTTCTACGCACACGCGCCCGGCTTCGGCGTTGCGATGGCCCAGCTCGACCAGGCCGCGACCAAGGAACTCGACAAGGTCGACATCGATGTCCGGCTGCGCGAGCTGGTCCGCATCCGCGCGTCGCAGCTCAACGGGTGCGCGTACTGCATCGACATGCACACCAAGGACGCCAGGGCAGCGGGCGAGACCGAGCAGCGGATTTACGCGCTGTCGGCGTGGCGGGAGACGCCGTTCTTCACCGCGCGCGAGCGGGCCGCGCTCGCGCTCACCGAGTCGGTGACGCTCATGCCGCAGACGCACGTGCCAGCCGCCGACGTCGCGCAGGCAGCCGAGCAGTTCAGCCAGGCTGAGCTCGGCGCGCTGATCAGTCTCATCGTTACGATCAACGCATGGAATGCGATCGGGGTGACCACCCACGCGTGGGTGCCAGGCTCGTACCAGCCATGAGTTCTGCCGCGCAGCGGCTGCGGGAGATGCACGGCGGCCCGCAGCCGCTGATCCTGCCGAACGTGTGGGATCCGGTAAGCGCGCGGGCCTACGCCGACGCGGGGTTCGCCGCGCTGGCGACCTCAAGTTCTGCGGTCGCCGCCACGCTCGGGTATCGCGACGGCGAGACGCCGCGCGCGGAGATGTTCGCCGCGGTGGCCAGGATCGCGCGCAGCGTGACGGTACCGGTGACGGCCGACGTCGAGAATGGCTACGGCCTGACGCCCGGTTACCTGGTCGAGACGCTCCTCGAGTGCGGCGTTGCGGGCTGCAATCTCGAGGACTCCGACCCCGTCGTCCGAGCGCTTACCGATCCGGACCGGCAGGCCGACTTCCTCGCCGCGGTGCGGGCGGCAGCCGACCAGGACCTGGTCATCAACGCGCGCGTCGACGTCTTCATCCGGCCGCCCGCCGATCAGGCCGGAGCCGACCAGGCCGCGCTGGTCGAGGCCGCGATCGGCAGGGCGACCCGTTACCTTGCCGCGGGCGCGGACTGCAGCTACCCGATCATCGCGCCGGAGGCCGTCCTGCCGGAACTGGTGCAGCGCATCCCCGGCCCGGTCAACGCCATGTGTCTGCCAGGCGGCCTGACGCTCGCCGAGCTGGCCGCCACGGGGGTGGCGAGGATTACCTTCGGCGGCGGCCTGCACCATCAGGCCGAGACCGCGCTGCGCAGGAGCGCGGCTGCCCTCGCCACGACCGCCGGCGTCGAGGCTTAGCATCGGCCGTCGGCGACCGCGCCGGGCGCCCGCTACGTCCAGCTCAGCGGCAGCGACTCGACGCCGTAGATGCCCTCGATGCCGCCGAGCACCGCTGGTCCCGAGGCGGCGACACCCGGCATGCGCGGTGCCAGGAACGTCAGGGCCTCCTCCAGTTCGGCTCTCGCCAGGTTCGCGCCAAGGCAGAAGTGCGCCCCGGCACCGAAGGTCAGCAGTCGTCCGTCGCGCGGCGCGGTGATGTCGAACTCCTCGCCGCCGGGCTGCTGCCGGTTGCCGCGCTCGGCGCACACCGCGACGATGGTGCCAGCCGGGAACAGCACCCCGCGGTGCTCCAGCGGTTGCGTGCAGATCCGCGCGGTCACCGGCGCGATCGGCTCGAACCGCAGTACCTCCTCGACCGCCTTCGGCACGAGGCTGGGGTCAGCCCGCAGGGCTGACCACTGACCCGGCCGAGCCGCGAACAGCCGTAGCGCGTGGCTCAGCTGTGCCTGGGTCGTGTCGACGCCGCCCGCCATCACGTTTAGCACCAGGTTGACGCACTCGGCGTGCGACAGCCGGTCACCGGCCTCCTCGGCCGACAGCAGCGCGGTCAGCAGGTCGTCTCCTGGCTGCGCGGTCCGCATCGTCAGCAGGTTCTCGACGTAGTCGTAGACCTCTACGGCGGCCTGCTCCAGCTCGGGCAGCTGCGTGCCCAGCGCCTGAATGTCGAACTGGCGCTGAATGAGGCTAGACCACACCTGCAGCCGCGGCGCGTCAGCCTCCGGCGCGCCGAGTACCGCCGCGATGGTCAGCGCGGGGAACGGCCGGGCGATGGCAGACACGAATTCGCAGCCGTGGCTGCCCTCGACAGCAGCCCACAGCCGGCCGAGAAAACTGCGCATCGCCGGGCGCCAGCGATCGGCTGCGCGCGGCGTGAAGGCACCACCGACCAGGGAACGGAGCCGCCGGTGCCGGTCCCCCTGCTGGTTCAGGATGTTGGCGTCGATCTGCTCACGCAGCCGGCCGCTGGTGACACCGAACAGGTCCGCGATCTCCCGGCCGGGAAA
>JASHSZ010000122.1 GCA_030040815.1 Streptosporangiaceae bacterium | reverse complement strand
TCCTGCGCCAATCGCACGCATACCGGCTGGCTGCCGACTGCGAGGGCCATCATGGGTGCGTGCCCGATCTCATCGTTGTCAGTGGCCCACCGGGGGCGGGGAAGACGACCATGGCGAGAGCCCTATCGCGGCTCTTCAACCCCAGCGCCCTGGTCCCCGGAGACCAGTTCTTCGCGTTCATCGACCAGGGCTACATCGCACCCTGGACCTCCCAGGCGCAGCGCCAGAACGAGATTGTGACCGAGGCTGCCGGGGCGGCGGCCGGGCGATTGACCTCCGGCGGGTACACCGTTGTCTACGACGGCGTCATCGGACCCTGGTTCCTGGAGACATTCTGCATTGCTACCGGGGTGCCCTTCCTGCAGTACGTCATCGTGCTACCGCCGGAGCGGATCTGCCTTGAGCGTGTCCGCTCCCGCGCCGATCACAGCTTCAAGGACCTGCAGGCCGGCCATCACATGTACCAGCAGTTCGCTACCGCTGACATCGACCCGCAGTACGTCATGGCCAGCACCGACGAAGCAGGGACGCTGGCCCGCCACGTCTTTCAGCTCGTGGATGCTGGACGGCTCCGCTGGCCTGCTCACGGCTCGAAGATGAGCCCATCAGGCTTCTGATCCGTAGACCAGTACCGCACGTCCGGCCAGTCCAGACGAGTCCGTAGCCGCAGGTCAGCGTCCGGGGAATGTCCAGACCGTACGCGTGGGTCCGACGCTGCACGCCCAGTCTGTGAGAGGACTGTGAGACGATGACCGCTTCCTTATCAGGTCTTTTCGCACTCGGCGCTGGTCTGCTACTGCCGAGGTCAGAGGCCGTTCGGCCGGTCCATGGGTGACCGCTGGCAACTCTGGTTTCCCATCTGTTCTGGCACGCATCTGGCACGGCGTCTACATGGCGTGGTGTGGTTTGCTGGTTGCCGTGTCTGACGATGATCCGGCGACCGGACGGCGGATGCTGACCGGTTCGGCGTACGTCGACGACCGGCACCTCCGCTCACGCATGGCCATCAATGCGTATGCCGAGATCGCGGCGGACCCGCGGTGGCGCACCTCGGTGATCCCGTGGGACGGGACGCAGATTGTGGCCGATGTGGGATGCGGCAACGGGTTCGATCTGCGCCAGATCGTGCCGCAAAGCAGATGCTGTCACGCCATCGGCATTGACTTGTCCGCCGGGATGCTGCGTTCACTGGAGGACCTGCGCCAATCCGGCCGCCTATCGCTGGTCCTGGCCGACGCGCAGCACCTCCCGCTGCCCGACCGGGCCGTTGATGTGGCCATGGCCATGCACATGCTTTACCACGTGCCCGATATCCCGGCCGCGGTCCGGGAGCTGCGCCGTATCACCAAACCGGACGGAACCGTGCTGGCGTCCACCAACAGCTCCGCCCACCTGGCCGAGATATTTGACCTGCTGAACGCGGCGATCTCTCGCCAGCTCGGCCGACCGGTCCAGGCGGCGCCTGCCCTCAGTTTCACTACGCAGACCGGCACGGCCATGCTGGGCCGGGAATTCTCCAGCGTCATCCTTCACGCCCTTGACCTGTCGCTGTCGATTCCCAGTGCGCAGCCAGTCGTCACCTATGTCACCAGCATCCGTGAGCCCATCCTTGCCTGGATCGGCGAGCCGCTCGACTTCGACACTGTGCTCGACGACATCGCTGTGAAGGTCGAACAGGTCATCCAGGCCCAGGGCAGTTTCCGGGCCACCATTCACATGGGCGTATTCGTCTGCCGCTGAGCCGTTGCATCAATGTGCGTTCAGTAGCTCCCGCCACGGAGGGAAGCCGAGTCGAGCCCGGTCCGCTGCATGGATCATCCGCAACCGCCGCGCCCTCGAACCAGCCATCATCCAGTGATCAGCACCAGCTTGGAAGGCGGCGCCTATCAGATCGCTGCGCAGGCGATACCCAGGTCAGCGTGTATGGCGATTGCCGGCGAGTGACCGTCAGTTCGCAGGGTTTACCGTTCGATCGGGCACGCAACGGGCACGACACTTGATCCGCAAGTGGGTCTGCTGCAGGTTCGGTTGACACCGGTTGTGACTGATCGGGCAGCTTAGCGCGGACAACTTCCATCGCGTCTGGGTGCGGGGCGTGGCCGCGTCCACCTCTCGCCACCCGACTCCGCAGCGCAGGCCGTGCGAGAATCCGAGGCTGCCGATTCTTGAACGCTGAGACGCAGAACATCAATGTGCCAGGCATGCCGTTTCTACCGGCGGATGGGATGCTTCCAGCGAACCTCCGCGATGAAGGACCCAAGCTTTGGCACCACCTCCACCACTGCCCAGCTGGTTCGGGCCAAGGGCCAGCACCGATGACCCCGCGGTCGCCGCGCTGCTCGATCAGGTCGCGCCTGCCAGGACGTGGCAAGACATCGGCGGCGAGTTCAACCTCAACGTCTGGCTCGACGCCGCTGCACCGCTCGTCCTGCGTGTGCATCGACCATGGGCGACGCGCGGCCGCGTGGCGGGATTGCGCCGGTTGCGCGAGCGACTCCAGCAGGCAGGGATTCGGGTCGCCCGGCCGGTGCCGATCCTCGGCCGGGACCTCGCCAGGGTCGGTGGCCGCTGGGCGGAACTCGAAGAATTTGTCCCGCACGTGCAGCCAAACCCAAGCCAGAAGTCGTACCTGCGGTTGTTCGAGGAGCTCGGCCGCCTGCACGCGGGGCTGCGCGCGACCTGGGAGCCGGAGCTGCCCCAGCCGCTCGACGACCACCGAACCGGCCGCCAGTTGCAGTACTGGCTCGGCTTCACGCGTCGCCGTCTGGGCGCTGGGGCCGAGCCCGTGGTGCGCCGCGCCAAGGTCCTCTTGGACGAGCTGGGCAAAGCCCGGCGCGGCGTCGAGCTCCCGCGCGCTCCGATCCACGGCGACTACACGCTCGGCAACGCGGTCCAACTGTCGGACGGCTCCTGGTTGAATCTCGATCTGGATTTCGTGCGCATCCGGGAGCGGCTCTACGACGTGGCCGGCAGCCTGTACTGGGCATCTGAGAGTGGCGCCAACGTCGACCTCCGCGAACTCTGCGACGCCTACGACAGTTCTGCTCCCGAACCCGTGACGCCCGACGAGCGCCGGTTGCTCCCGGCGCAGATCACCCTGATTCCCCTGCACTGGGTCGCAACGGCCGGGTTGATGGATGAGCGAATCGGAGTACATGGAACAGTGGGCTTGCCCGAGGCGGAGATAGCGATGGACGGGGCCGAGGCGTGGTGGGCACGCCGCGAGGAATTGACGTGGTAGTCCGGCCGGGCAGAGGTGCTCTACGGAGCCGGTGGCGTTCGCTCCCTTGACTCGGGGGAGAAGCAACAAGGGCAAGGGACCCGCGGACATGACCGTGTACCCGCCGGTTTCGGTGTTTCTCGGTGACTGCGGTGAATGCCAGCTCGAACTCGACGGGGGTGAACTTGCCGAGGGATCGCTGGCGTCGCCGGCGGTTGTAGGTGTGCTCGATCCACACGAGGATCGCGTAGGCGAGCGAGTAGAAGGACTCCATGGCGGCGTTGTCGCCGGCCGACGAGACCCAGCCCATCGACCCGGTGAGGTTGTTCGCCTTGAGCACCGCCACGAAGGTTTCTACGCGCTGTGGGTGCTGGAGGCTACCTCCGGCATGCGCCGCTGCGAACTGGCAGGAGCCGAGCGCGACCGGCTCGACCTAGACCGTGGAACGCTCGCGATCGAAACGACTCGTGTCGTCGTCAACGGCAAGGTCGTCGAGTCGGATGGCAAGACCGAGAATGCGCAGCGGGTAATAGCGCTCGATCCTTTCACACTGGCGGCGCTGAGGGTCCTGGTCGACCAGCTCGACTTCGAGCGTGCCGAGTTCGGCCCGGACTATCAGGATCACGGGCTGCTGTTCTGCTGACAGGACGGCCGACCGCCTCATCCCGACACGATCACCCGCCGGTTCAAGCGGTTGGCCGAGCGGGCAGAGCAGCCGCTCATCGATCTGCATGATGTACGTCACAGCTACGCCACGGCAGGCCGTGACGCAAAGATCGACTGGAAGGCGCTCAGCCAGCGAATCGGCCATGCCGACGTGGCATTCACGATGCGGCAGTACGTCCAGTCCGACCTTGAGACAGACAGGCGAGTCGCCACGGCGCTCGCCGAGCTGATCACCGGCGGGGTCCTGGCCTCGGTCACGGTGCCTGCTGACCGCGCTCCGGATGGCCGCGATGACGCCGCCTGACGAAGATCCCGTTTACAAATCCGCTTACAAAGTCCGACAAAAGAGGCCCCCGGCTGTCTGCCGAAGGCCTCTGACCTGGTAGCGGGGGCGGGATTTGAACCCGCGACCTCTGGGTTATGAGCCCAGCGAGCTACCGAACTGCTCCACCCCGCGTCGCGTGCACCCCACTGTAGGGCCACCGCGGCATGCTGGCAAATTAGCGCCTGGGGCACGAACCGAGCGCCCCAACCCAGCAGCCGCGGACCCGATTCAGGTCCCTATCCCGGCCACAATGGGCAGCGTCATCCAAACCTGATAGCGAACGGCTGGCGGTGACGTGGGCAGCTGCGTCAGCTCCTGCGGGTCGCCGGTCGTGGCGAGGTCCAGCACCGACTGGGGCGACCCGCCGAACGCCGCGAGCTCCTGCCGCGTTGCGCCCAGCAGCACGGGCTGCCGTCCGGTCGCGGAGATCGAGCCCACCAGGTTGTCGACCGCCAAGACCCCCCGCCCGCTCATCCAGGCTGTCGGCACGCCGCACATGCCACGGACGACCTGTGCGAACTGATCGGCCGTCGGTTCGTCGACAATCACGACCGAAGCGTTGCGCGGAATGCGCGCGCACAGGGCGCGAACGGCGTCGACCTGGCCCGCGCCGACATGATCAAGCGCTATCCCCTCCTGCACCACTGGCCGGAGCGCGCCCGAGCTGCCGGTGTGGCTCAGCCCGAGGCCAAACGTTGTCGCCACGGTCGGCAGCAGCATCGCACCGCAGCAGAACACTCCGACCACGCCGGCGGTGAACGATCGTGCGCCTCGCTCCCTGGCGCGCCTGCCGAACCAGGCAGCGGCCCACAGCCCGCACAGGATCAGCCCTGGGATAGCGAACACCACGAGGCGCCGGCTCGCCCATGGCTGATCGGGCTCGATGTCCGGTGACCACAGGACGACGGCGGCCCCGGCGCAGATGATCGCTGTCGGCAGCGCCCACAGCCGCCAGACGCTGGTCGGGTCCCGCCACGTCTGCAGCGCCCGGAGGCTGCGACGGAGCACCAGCGCGAGCCCGGCCGTGCCAAGTAGCACGGTCGGCAGACCGATGTACCAGACGACCCAGTACAGCGTCTGCTCCGCGTAGGTCCGGGTCGGATCGACCGGGAGGCCCTGCTGCCGTTGCAGCGCGGCGATGAAGGCATCGACCGCCGCGTTCGGCTGAGCGTGCACCTTCTGCACGTACGGCCGGACGGCGAAGGCGATCAGGGCCGCAGGCACCAGCAGGTACGCGAGCTCAGGCAGCCAGCGCAGCGGCCAGGCCGCCAGTACCCGTGGCACGTTCCGCCGCACCCAGCTCAGCCGCACCAGCAGAGTCGCAGCCACGGACGCCGCGAACAGCCACAAGGCGACAACGCCGGTGAGGGCGCCGGTGGGACCGATGAGGTCGAAGAACGGGCGGTCCAGCAGGAACAAGCCCAGCAGCCCGTAACACACGCCCACAACAACACCGATGGGGAACGGGGTCGCCTGCGGCCGGTGTCCGATCACGAGTGCACAGCCGAACGGGATGACGACGACCAGATACAGCATTGCGTCGAGGCTCACCACGAGGCCGAATCCAAGTGACAGCCCGGCCAGGGCGGCCAGCACGCGGTCCGGCGTGATCGCCGAGACCCACCGGCTGGCGCCGATCGGCGCCTCCGGATCTACGTTGGTCAGCCACCCGCCCGCGGCTGACCCTGCGCTCCGGATCGCGACCGAGTCGGAGAGCAGGCAGAGCCCGCCGAACAGCGCAACCTGCAGGGCCGTCTCGGCCAGCGTGGTCCGCCCGACGTACTGCTGCGGCATGCTGAGGCCGAGTACGAGAGCCCCGGCCGGTGCCCACTGCGGGCCGACCAGGCGGGCGACCAGGCCGGCGAAGCTCAGCACCGCGAGCCCGCCTAGCACCGGGCCCATAGCGGTCGCCGCGGCCGCGCCGTTCACCCAGGAAGCCCCGGCCAACACCAGCGGCAGTCCGGGGGTCACCGCCGGATAGATCGTCGTACCGTGCGTGAGGAAGCCGGTGCTGGCGAAGTTCAGTCCCGCGTGGGCGCCGCCGAAGGCGCTCAGTGTCTCCGGTATAGGGAGTGAACCGTGCTGCGCGATCCAGTAGCCCGCCTGCAGGTACGTGCCGGGATCCCGCGTCACGATCAGCGCCGTTGAGCCATACCGGAGCTGCCAGCCCGTCAGGCCGGCGACGACCACGACGGTCGCCAGCAGCCCGAACCACGTAGCCCAGCGGGGCTCGCCGCGGTGATTAGCGGGCAGCAGCCGCGGCCACGCGGCTGGCACGACCCGCAACCCGACGACAACGAGCACGACGGCGACCGGCGCCGAGATCAGCAGCGCGGGCGCTGGCAGGAAGACATGACCCAGCAGCAGCGGCACGCCTGGAATCAGCCACGCCAGCAGCAGCACCGCCGGCAACACGGTCAGCCGGGCCAGCAGCACGCCCGCGGCGCCCGTGCCCGATAGCCACGGCATCTCGAACACGGGCCGCAGCCACCGGGCCTGGCGTAGCGAGGGGCCGGTCGGCCGGACCCGCTGCAGGGTGCGGGTAACCGGCACGAACGCGGCCGCGAGGCGCCGCGGCGGCGGTGTCATTCTGCGCGAGCCAGCGGGCTCGGCGAGCTCGGCAAACTGGGCAACATCTGCCGGGGGCTGGCCGACACTCCCCCCGTCCGTCATCTCCGGTGGTGCCACAGGTCAACTGTAGAGGCGCGACTCGCAGCACCTCGGGGTGAGGATCGGAATAAGCCAGGGCGCTGTGAGTACTCAGGAAACAGTCAGCCTCTCATGCCGTTGCCAACAATTTTCTGTGTTCGTATGAACGCCACGTACGATTAACCTGCAATAGGACCGCACCTTGGTCTGTGACCGCTGAGGAGTCATGCCCGCAGACGACGGCTCAGCCACCGGCTGGGCAGAGCCCCCCACCTTCCCCCCAGGCAAACTCAGCCCGCGACCAGGCCGTAAGCACAGGACTGCGACCCTGGTCGTACGGTCGCTGGCCATTCTGCTTGCCGTGGTTGTCGCGGGTGGCTCGCTGGCGATCTACCTCAAGTACCGGTCGGTGTGGGACGGCATCGCGCGCGTCGACGTGTCCGGCGATCTGCAGTCGGCAACCCGCCCGCCCGCCGACCCGAACGCCATCAACATCCTGCTCATCGGGTCCGACAGCCGGGTCGGCGTCAACGGCGCGATCGGCGGCACCGGCGGGGCTGAGGCCATCGAGGGCGCCCGGTCGGACACCGTCATCGTCGTGCACATCGCTCCCGGCGCGCATCAGGTCGACGTCCTGAGCTTCCCGCGCGACTCGGTCGTGCCGATCCTGAACTGCACCCCCGAAGGCGAAACGCAAGGTCAGACGGCCGCGCCGTTGTATGACATCGAGCAGCTCAACGCGACCTTCGCTTACGGCGGGCCCGGCTGTCTCTGGGAGACCATCGAGCAGACCACCGGCATCCATATCAACGACTTCGTCGAGCTGACCTTCTCCGGATTCGAGGCGGTGATCAACGACCTGGGCGGAGTCAACGTGTGCCTGCCCGAGGCCGTCGACGACCCAGCGTCCAACCTGAACCTCAGCGCAGGCATGCACCACGTCTACGGTCCGGAGGCGCTCGCGTTCTGGCGCACCAGGGAGGATCTCGGCGAGGGGTCTGACCCGCAGCGTATCCAGCGTGACCAGTTCCTCATGGCGGCGCTGGTGCAGGGCATCGAGCACAGCAGCCTGCTGAGCAGCCCTCGCACCATGCTGTCGGTCATCGACACGCTCACCTCCCAGCAGGACCTCGTCACCGATACCGGCCTGACGCCCAGCGTCATGCTGCGCATCGGCGAGGACCTGCACGGGATCAAGGGTGACTCGGTGCAGTTCGTCACGGTGCCGTGGACGACCTATACCGGCGACGCGCAGTGGATCAATTCGTCGGAGATGCCGACCAGCGGCAACACCGACTGGGTTCAGTGGGCGCAGCCGGAGGCCAACACGCTGTTCTCCGACATCGCCAACGACAACACGCTACCGAAGGCCACCCCGTCCGCCTCCCCGTCGGTTCAGACCGTCAGCCCCGGCGCCGTGCAGGTGGCCGTGTTCAACGGGACCACCACGGCCGGCCTGGCGACGAATACGTCAGCGAGCCTGAGCCAGCTCGGCTACGACGTGGTGGGCTCGCCCGCCGACGCGGCCAGCGACACGTACACGAACTCCGTCATCGAGTACAAGGACGCGGCCGAACTGCCAGCGGCACAGACCCTGGGGCAGATTGTCGGCGGCTCCACGCTCCAGGAGGTTCCGAGCCTGACGGGCTCGGCCGTGCAGCTCATCCTCGGCTCCTCGTTCACCGGGCTGAACTCGTCAAGCTCCAGCAGTTCCGGGCTGTCCAATCTCGCCGCTACCTATGGCGGGATTACCGGCAGCACCAACATCTGCGATGACAGCAGCGCGTTCACAGGGCCAGACGGATCGTAGGTTCGCCGCCGGGCGGTAGTGGCGCAGCGGCCTAGGGAGTCACGCCCAGGACCGCAGCAGGGCGGGTGGTGTTCAGGGTCCCGCCCGGCCGCAGCGGTCAGCGCGGGACGTAGACCGTCGACCCGTCCGCCAGCTTCTCCTTGCGCCAGCCGTGCGCACCCTGCGGGGTGAGGCTGAGCACCTCGTGCATCGATCCACCCGTCCACGGCGCCGTGCACCCAACGTAATAGGCAACCGACGGCGACCAGATGGCGCACGGCGGCCGGACGCCGAGGCTGCGGAGTTTCGCTGCCTCCGCCTGGAACGGCCGTGCTCCGGCCTCGGCCGCGACCGCGTGCTGGAGCACGAACCGCTGGGAGACAATGCCAGACAGCAGGAACACGCAGGCGAATACCACCCCGGTCTTGCGCCATCGGGCCTGCGTGACGAGCCAGGCGACCGCGTCAGCGGCCAGAATGGACATCAGGGCCAGCGAGGGCAGGATGTAGCGCGGCGCGCCGAAGGGCACCAGGAACGAGTACAGCGCGATCACCCACGCGGCGGTGGCCGCCGCCAGCAGCGCCGACGCCCGCGCTGCCGTCCGCCAGCTCACCCACAGGCCTAGCACGGCGACACCCAGGAAGACGAACCACCAGGCCGACTCTCCCGGCATGGCCCAGCCACGGCAGCCGCCCGGCGGCACGCAGTACCACGGCCCGCTCAGCACCTTCACCTGGGTACCGAGCGAGAAGTACAGGCTGAACGCGGGCGGCTCCTGCGCGGCCTCATGCAGCCGGGTGGCCAGCCCGCCATACCAGACGTAGGCGCCGATGATCCACTCCAGGCAGCCCAGCACAGCCCCGACGGCCATCGCGACCAGGACTCTTCGGTTGCGCCAGGCCGGCACCACGATCGATGCGAGGATCGCCGGTCCCATGATGAACACGATGTTCTGCGGACGCATGAGCACGATGATCAGGCTGGCAAACGCGATCAGCGGCAGTACCACCCTGGGCCGAAGCCGGCCAGTGACGGCCTGCAGGAACAGCCCGGTCAGCGCCAGCACGCCGAGCGCGCCCCACCAGTCGGGGTAGATCTGTACGCCGCTCTGCTGGGTGATGGCGAGGCTCGCCAGGATCAGGCCGGCCAGCGCCAGCACCCACGCGGGGCGCAGCCCGCGCCAGCTCAGCAGACCGAGGAACAAGCCCGCCGCGGACAGCACAGACATCCACACGCGGATAGCCGTCAGCGACTCGGTGAGGAGCGTCACCGGGGCCGCGAGCAGCCCCGCGCCCTGGCCGTGCACCGGCGGAAGCATGACGCCCGAGATTCGGACGCTGGTGCGGGCGATGTAGGTGATCTCATCCGCGCCCAGTGGCAACCGGAGCAGCGCAGGCGTCAGCTCGGCGGCGAGAAACGCGACAGCGACCAGGACCAGCCATACCAGGCTCTCCCCGCCCAGCCACCGCCTGCGCGCAGGTTGATCAGCCGCAACTGCCTGCTGGCCGCCTACCTTGAGGTCTTGCACGAAGGACTCCCACCGAGCGCGACTGGAGCGCCATGAGCCTACCCGCCGGCGCGGCCCTGCAGCCGCTCAGCCCAGTTTGGGGCGGCGCGAGGTGGTCAGGTATGAGACAACGCCTGAGTCGCCCCGGCCTGGGTAGGTCTTACCGTAAACTGGCGACTGCATTTCCGCCGACATCACGGCAACTTGCCGACGGAAATCGTCGCATAGGCTCAATAGCTCTGCGTCGATCGCCTCAGGGCGCCGTACGTATTGCGTTATCTTTGCCGCGCTGCGATACGGCTATTACTAGCTGAGGAAAAGCTGAGAGAATTACCAAAGGAGGCAGCGGTGACGAGACTTGCCACCGAGGCGGTCGAGTCATCGCAGGGGCCGGTGCGTCGGCGCGCGCTTGGCTGGGCCCGAAGCCGCAAGGCGATCACGCTGTACTGCTACCTCCTCGGCGCGATCTACGTGACGTCCCGCCTCCTCGTGCACCCGGCCGGCACGCGCCAGAACGGCGACGTCGAGGACGTCAACCAGGCAACGTGGTTCTTGCGTTACAGCGCGTCCGCCGTATCGCATTTGCGCCTCCCGGCGCTCGTGACGACGGCGATGAACTACCCGCATGGTGTCAACCTGATGTGGAATACCTCAATCCTGCTGCCGGGGATTGTCGTCTCGCCGATCACACTGGTGTTCGGCCCGCAGGTCGCGCTCACCACCCTGCTCATAATCGGCTTCGCGGGCTCGGCCGCAGTCATGTTCTACCTGCTGCGCCGCTGGGGCGCGAGCGTGCTGGCGGCTGCGCTCGGCGGCGCGCTGTACGGTTTCTCGCCTGCCTTGATCAACTCCGGGATCGGGCACTACTCGCTGGTACTCGCGATATTGCCGCCGCTGATGATTGACCGCGTGCTGCGACTGGCCACCGGCCGCGGGCGGCCGGTGCGCGACGGGCTCTGGCTCGGGCTCATGGCCGCGGCCCAGGTGTTCATTAGCGAGGAAGCCCTCGTCGACGCTGCCATCGCGAGCGTCATCCTGCTCGCGGTGCTGGCCGTGAGCAGGCCGCACGAGGTGCTGCCGCAGCTCCGGCCCGTCGCGCTAGGGCTGGCGGTCGCGGCGGTCGCGGGCCTGGTGCTCGGCGGGCGAGCCCTGTGGGTTCAGTTCCACGGCGTGCCCGCCAGCGGCGCCGCGGCAACAACGATCATCAGCTACCACGGCCAGCTCACGAACCTGGGCACGCTGCCGCAGGCGTTCATCAACCCGTCCGAGGGAGTGCTGCTGCACACCCACGCCTCCGGCGTGATCGCTAACAACTACCCGCAGCCGCTCCCCGAGTACCTCGCTTACCTCGGTATCCCGCTGATCATCGTGCTGCTGGCTGCGATCGTCTATCTCTGGCAGCACCTGGCCATCAGGGTCGTCGGGCTCACCTTCGTCCTCCTCGAGTGGCTCGCGATGGGCGCCAAGCCGCTGCAGCCGCACGTGACGTTGCCCAAGTTCCTGCTGCCCTGGCAGCTGCTCCAGCACCTGCCGGTGATCGAGGGAATGGTGCCCGACCGGCTGTGCATCCTGGCCGACGCGGCCGCGGCGGCGGTCCTGGCACTCGCCCTCGACCTGGCGCGCAGCGGCCAGTTCGCCCCGTTCGCAAACTGGCGGAACGGGGCGAAGATCGCGACTGGCATCTGCGCCGTGGCCCTGCTGCCGGTGATTCCGGCGCCGTACGCGCCGGTGGGGGTGACCCAGCTGCCCGCCGGGTGGACGGCGACCTTCGCGGCCCTGCACCTGCCACCCGACGCGCCAGTGCTGCTGGCCCCGTACCCCTACTCCGGCGCCTCGGCCGTCCTGCGCTGGCAGGGCGTCAGCGGCGAGCCGACCACCATGATCGGCGGCGACTTCATCGCTCCGAATCAGCCTGGCAGGCTCGGCCGGGCGGGTCGGTCTGGGATGACACCGACCTCGTGGTACATCGACTACCTCTATTACGGCACACCCATCAAGCCGGAGCCGTCTCGCGCGCAGATCAACGCAGACCTGAAGACCTGGCGGCCTGCCGCCGTGGTCGCCGTGACCACCACCACGAGCCGCCTCGGCACCTTCCTGATCCAGCTCTTCGGGCCGCCAGCCACTCGCATCGGCAACGTCCTCGGCTGGCGGCTGGCACCCGGCGGATCAGGCTAGCTGTTATCCGGCGACCGTCTTGGCGCAGGCGTCGACTCGCTCGGTGATGTCAGCCTCGGTCAGGGCGAGCCGCTCCAGGATGGTGTACCGGCCGGGCCGCGTGTCGGGCGCGCACCACACGGCCCTGGCGAAGTCGGCGTGCGACATCCCGAGCTCGGCGGGCGTTCGCGGCAGGCCATGACGCGACAGGCAGTCGGCGATCAGCGCCAGCTGCTCGGGGTCATCGCGCAGGAACGCACAGAACACGCTGCCCACGCCTGCCAGCTCGCCGTGGCTCCCGGCACCAGGGTAGAGCTGGTTGACGGCGTGCATGATCTCGTGCTCGCCCCCGCTCCCAGGCCTGCTGGAGCCGGCTACCGCCATCGCGAGACCGGACAGGATGAGCGATTCCGCGAGGACGGTCAAGAACTCAGCCGAGTCGGCGCAGCCCGGCTGATGCAGCACCGCCTGCGCCGCCGATCTGGCCATGGCGACGGCCAGGCCATCGATCTTCTCGCCGCGATCCGTGACCGCGAGCTCCCAGTCGGCGATCGCCGACAGGTCGGCCAGGACATCCCCGATCCCGGCCGTGGCCATCGGACCGGGCGCCCGGCGCACCCGGTCGAGGTCGACGATCACGGCAACCGGCATGGCCACGCCGTATGACCCGGCGCCGGACTCGTGCCGCAGCGTCGCGACCGGTGAGCAGATGCCGTCGTGCGACAGGCTCGTGGCGACGGCGACCATCGGAATCCCGGCCATGTGAGCGGCGAACTTGGTCACGTCGATGGTCTGGCCGCCTCCGATCCCGGCGACCACTTCGAATGAGCCAGCCCGCAGCCGGTGACCGAGAGCGGCCGCCGCGTCGTGGGTAGCGGCGGGCACCTGGAAGAACTCGGCGGTCCCGACGTCGAGCTCCGCGGCGATGCTCTCGCCCTGGGCTGGCCCGACGGCCACCGCCACCCGGCCGGACGTGGCGATCCGGTGATCGGCGAGCAGCGAGCCGAGCCCGCTCACAGCGCCGGGCCGTACGTCAATGACCAGCGGCGTCGGCAGCATCCGGGCCAGCAGCGGCATAGCTCCCCCCGTACTCGGCGCGCCGCGCCATCCGGTCTCCTGGGCGTCCCCTGACGCGGCTGCGCGATCCGTGACCTAGCAGCGGCTGGCGATGCTCCGGGCGAGTCGCAGGTCCCGCTGGTCATCGACCTCGACCCAGTCCACCACGCCGATCCGGGCCGCCACCACGACCCCACCGCCGCGATCGGCGAGCTCCTGGTATCCGTCCTCGTAATAGAGTCCGGGGTCGCGCCGCCAGGTGCTCTCGAGGGCGTTGGCCAGGCGCGCTGCGGCTCGCGGCTCTATCAGCGACGCGCCGATGTACTCGCCGTCGGCGGCGGCGGGATCCAGCTGCTTGCTGATCCTGCCCAGCCGCCCGCCCGGCCCGAGGGAGACCTTCATCTCCTCGGCCGCCAGCTTCTTCACGTCATCCAGCGCCAGGATGAGGTCCGAGGTGCCGTCCCTGGCCGCCAGGAGCGTCCGCTCTACGCTCGCCGGGTGCACGGTGTCGCCGTTGACCAGCAACGCCCCGCGGCCGAAGTGCTCGCGCGCGAGCCAGAGCGAGTAGGCGTTGTTCCACTCCTCGGCCCGGGGGTTGTAGACCAGTTCGAGCGCCACGCCGTGCCGGCGCTCCAACTCCGGCACGCGGTCGGCGACGGCCGCCGCGGCGTAGCCGACGAGCACGACGACATCGGCGATTCCCACCGCGGCCAGGTTACGGAGCCCGAGGTCGAGGATCGTCGACTCGCCGTCCACGGGGAGCAGCGCCTTGGGCATGTCGTCGGTCTCGGGCCGCAGGCGACGGCTCGCGCCGGCGGCCATGATCAAGCCGATCACCGGAGTCCTTCCTCGGGCGCGAGGCAGCTGCGCACGACCTTCGCGCCGACGAGCGCAGCCAGGTACACGGTCAGGACCAGGTAGCCGACCGTCGCGATGCCGAGGCCGGCGGTCACGCCGGCGAACAGCACGCGCCCCTCCCAGCCCAGCTCGGTGCCGTACTCGCGGCCCCAGCCGAGGTGGCGACGCGGCGTCGTGAGGAACACCGGCCGGCTCGAGGAGGCCAGCTCCGCGTAGCGCACGAGCAGGGCGGCCACCAGGGCGAAGATCACCGGACCGGGCACCCGCTCGCCCTCACCCGCGGCCGCGAGGTAGAGCACCTGCGCGCCAAGCAGTAGCACGGGGACAAGCCAGTCGAACCGGCCGGCGTGCGGGTTGGCCGATCCGGGCGCGGCCAGCAGCATCACGATCGCCGGACCGATCGTCAGCGCGCCCGGCAGGCCGTGCAGGCCGAGCGCGGCGAGCGCGGACACGGCGGCCAGGCTGAGGATGGCGGGCGGCAGCGGCAGCACGCTGCCGCGCACCAGCGCGCCCAGACCGCGCGCTAGTGCCCCGTCGTCGCGCAGCCGCAGCAAGGTAGCCGAGGCGACGACCGGCCCACCGCCCGCTGGCCTGGTGCCCTCGGGCGTGACGTCGGCCGCTGCCCGGCCCGCCAGTCCGTACCCGACCGAGCTGATCGCCCATGCGGCGATTACCAGCAGCGCGGTACGGGCGCCCCAGATCGGCGCCACCAGGCCGATCACGAGAATGCGCCCGCCGACGCGCATCGTCACAATGGCCGCGGCGATCCTGCCGATCACGCTGGTGGGAGCGTCACTGAACCCGTACGGAGTCGAGCACGCTGTCATGACGTTCCGCACTGCCGCCAGGCCAAGGACGGTAACGCCGAGCTTCCAGCTGTCGGGCCAGTGCTCGGCAGCGGCGCCGACCACGAGGCCGGAATACACGATGGCTTCGGCGAGGGCGCTGCCCAGTGCGGCCAGCCATGCTGCCGGGCCCGCCTGTCGGCGGTCGCCAGCAGAGCTGCCGTCCGGCCCGGCCGTCCGGGCCGCGATGGTCCGTCCCGCGGCGAGGACCAGGTAGCTTGCCCACAGCGCGGCGACGCCGCGGACGATGGCGGTCGTGGTGCCTGCCGAGAACCAGATGGCGGCACAGCCCGCGAGCGCCACGGATATGCCGCACGCCGAGCTGAGCCCGAGATAGCGCCGGCGCGCCCACGCAAGCGCGGCCCGGCTCGCGTCTACAAGGAAGACGGGCGGGGGCGCGGCGTCCTGACCGGACCCGGGAGCGGGGACCGACTCGGCCGTGGCTACCGGGCCGCCCGGCAGGATGCCGCCCCGCGTCTGGCCGTCCGCCCGCTCCGTGCGGGAGGAGCCGGGGGCACTCCGGTTATCAGCGGGCACCGGCCAGGCGGGTCTCGCCACCCTAGCTACGACTCCGGTCGTCTCCGGCTCACGGGGCAGCCGGACCGTGTCGGCCTGGCCGGGGTCGTCCCCGGCCGCGGCCGACCCGTCGGGCCAGGCGTCCTCGCTGGTCAGGGTGATGGAGTCCAGCGCCTCGGCGCGCGGCACGTCCGCGCGC
>JASHSZ010000121.1 GCA_030040815.1 Streptosporangiaceae bacterium | reverse complement strand
CCCGGACGCGTTCATCGCGCGCGCGGTCGCGGCCGGGGCGGACGGCTCGGCCGACCAGATCAAGAATCACCAGCAGCCGTGGGGCGTGCACCGGCAGGGCGGGTTTACCGACCCGTTCGGCCACGTGTGGACCGTGGGCGACTACTCGCCGCTGACGCCCGTCTCGCGGTAGACGGCAGCCGCGCTCGTCAGCGGATTCGCAGCACGACGAGCAGGAGAACCGCGAGCAGCAGCGGGCCGCGGAACAACTGCCGCCACAGGTCGAGCGGAAGGTCGCCCAACGGCGCGGGCACCGGGAGTTTGGAGTAGTCGAGTTACCGCCTCCACCATGGGATCATGAGCAATGCGCTCGAGCGTTCCGGAAGCCGACCCTGGGCTCATCGAGGGCCGCGTCCGGGCTATCTGCCTCGCGCTGCCGGGCTGCGAGGAACGGCGGAGTTACGGCTCGCCCGCGTTCTTCGTCGGCAGGCAGTTCGTCATGCTGTGGCCGCGCGGGCATCACGACGATCACTTCCCGCACCTGTGGTGCGCGGCGCCACCAGGGGCCCAGCAGGAGCTGACGAACACCGAACCCGACCGGTTCTTCCGGCCGCCATACGTCGGGCACCGTGGCTGGATCGGGGTCCGCCTGGATGGCGACGTCGACTGGGACGAGGTCGCGGAGATCTGCCGGGAGGCCCACCAGGTGATCGCTCCTGCCCGCCCGAGGACCCGCGAGAGCAGGCAGGCCGCTGAGTAGACAGCCGGGCACCAGGTCGGCGATCAAACCACGCGACCAGGCCGACCGGTCAACCCGGCACGGGTACGGTCACGGCGCGGGGGCCACGCGGGTAGTCGACGCCCGTGACCTGAGCGAGCTTGCCGACAGCGCGCTCTGGCTGGATGCGGCGGACCGTCCCGGACCTGGTTACATCCGTATTCGCGGCCACGTCCCGCGAGAATCCGGTCAGCACTCGATCCGATGGGTCACCGGTCGGCCTGCCACCAGATTGCCTACGTAGGCACGAGACTGATTGCGACCCGGGTTTCCGCCAACCACGATGCTCGTCCAGGCGGGATCAATGAGCATCGGAACGAGCCGGGCCGGATCAGCTGACGCGACCCACGACGCGCGGAGCGCAGGGTCGTCGATGCTCGTCGCGAAGCTGAAGTCGGTCCGGCCCACCTGATGCGCATACCGCTCGGTGACGTCGGCGCGGATCCGCAGATGCTCATAGAGGTAGGCGCGAATCTCATCCTTGTCGACGCCGAACTCGTGCAGCGCCCGCGCGACGCTCGGCGACAACAGCAGCAGCGGATTGAACCCGCCGTGGACCGCCGCTGTGTAGGCCCACGGGCCGATCGCGTTCGCCAGGATGCGGGCGATCGTCTCGAGGTGCTCGTCGGCGGACTCGCCAGCGGTGTAGATCGGCGCGGAGTGGTTCGTGACGAGCAGCAGGCTCGCCGTGCTGCAGTCCTGCGCAAAGCCGTTGTCGACGCGGAACGGATCCCAGCCGATCGCGCGCGTCGAAGGCTCGTCCTCGGCCATCACGACGTTGAACGAGTACCCGATCGCTCCGGCGTCGCTCGTGCCCGGCGGAATTCGCAGCCCGCCAACGTTCCGCATGAGCAGGCGCAAGAAGCGCCCGATGCTCGTATTCGCCTGCCTGCCGAGGCGCATCGCCCCGGTCCCGGTGTTGAAGTCGAGCGCCTCGACGACCGAGCCGCTCACGACGATCAGCGGCTCCAGGCCGAAGGTGGACGTGAGATCTTCCACGCGAAAGCGCTGATCCATGAGGCACCGCGCGACAGCGACGAGCACGGGCATGTACTCAGGTCGGCATCCGGCCATGACCCCGTTCACCGCGATGTTGGTGATCGTGATCTCCCGGAACTCGGGCGGAAGCACGCCGAGGACGGTGGCCGGGTCCTCGTTCGTCGCCGCAAGGAAGCGGCCGACCCGGTCGGGCGTCGGCGGGACGATCGGCAGCCCGTCGCTCCACCCCTTGTGCAGGAAGTGCTCGCCGACCTCATCGAGAGACCCGGTAAAGACAACCTCTCGCGGCTCCGGCCCGACCTCGGCTGCCGCGACGGCAACGCCGTTCTTGGAATGCAGCAGTGCCGCCTCGATCTGGTCGAGGACGACGTCCCGCACTTTGTGCCCGAACGTCTCGTCGGGGTCGGTCTGGATCGCGCCTGGATACACCGCCAGCCGCGGCTCGTCGTCGCCGAAGATCGACGCAATCGCGCGTGCCATCGCTTCGAACCCGCTGGACACGACACCGACCGCGGGGAGGCTCGCCTCCTCAGCCGCCGCGACCGCTCGCATCACCCCAGCGGTGCACCGCCCGCACGCGCCAACCGCGACAACTGCCGCGTCGGCGTTCAGTCGCGCAAGTTGCTCTCGCAGCGTGTCGAAAACGGAGTAGTCGTCGCCGAAGTCGCCGACGAAGTGCGTGTGACCAATGAACTGGATGTCCGGAAACCGCGCGCTGAGTCGCTCCTGGAACGCACGCAGGATCTCGTCGCCTTTGAAGAGGTGGTCCCAAATCAGCGCGATACGAGCCCCGGATAGCCTTTCTAGGCCGGCGCCGGCGCGCCGACCGCGCTGGGTCGGCCGGCCGAGCGGCGACAGGACCGAGTACGAGGGCTCTGCGTCACCCATGATTTCCCTCACACCTCACGAGCGCTCACATTGGCGGCGCCCAAAAGCGTAGGTGCGCGTCCGATCCGCCTTCAAGGGCTGGCAGGGTGCGGGTCGTCGGCGTGACGGCTCAATCACCCCGCTCGGGGGAGGCACCGAACCCGCAGCGCGCTGAGGCTTGAAACGTGGCCCTCGGCTTTCTCCGATCGGATCAAAACCGACCTCTACGCTCACTTCTGACGCATCCGCATCTGAGCGATCTAGGAGGACAACAGCCAGTTATCTGACACGCAAGCCAAGGAGACCCGCATGTCAGCCATGACCGACAACTCCGCGATCCGGCCGTTCACGATCCACACCTCCGACGAGGAGCTCCAAGAGCTCCGTCGGCGCATCGCTGCGACCCGCTGGCCCGAGAAGGAGCTGGTTCCCGATCACTCGCAGGGCGTCCAGCTCGCGACGATCCAGGAACTCGCACGCTACTGGGCCTCGGACTACGACTGGCGTAGGTGCGAGACCAAGCTCAATTCCCTGCCCCAGTTCATGACCGAGATCGACGGGCTCGACATCCACTTCATCCACGTGCGGTCACCGCACGACAACGCATTGCCGCTGATCATCACCCACGGCTGGCCGGGCTCGATCATCGAGCTGCTGAAGGTCATCGGCCCGCTGACCAATCCCACCGCTCACGGCGGGACCGAGGCCGACGCGTTTCACCTGGTGATCCCGTCGATGCCGGGCTACGGCTACTCCGGCAAGCCAGCCGAGACTGGCTGGGGTCCCGAGCGCATCGCCAGCACCTGGGTCGAGCTGATGAAACGGCTCGGGTACGCACAGTTCGTCGCCCAGGGCGGAGACTGGGGCGCGATCGTCACAGACTTCATGGGGGTGCAGGCGCCTCCGGAGCTGCTTGGCATGCACACCAACATGGCCGGCGCTGTTCCGCCTCAGGTCTCCCGGACACTCAACGTGCTCCCGACCGGGGCCAAGCCGGAGGGCCTGTCAGCAGAGGAAGAGCAGGCATACGAGCGGCTCAGCGGTTTCTTCACCACGGGAACCGGATACGCCATCGAGATGGGCACGCAGCCGCAGACGATCTATGGGGTCGCGGACTCGCCCGCCGGCCTGGCGTCCTGGATGATCAACCACGACGTCTGGAGCTACCAGCTCATCGCCGACGCCTTCGCCGGGCAGCCCGGCGGCCTCAGCCGCAATGACGTCCTCGACAACGTCACGCTTTACTGGCTGACGAACACCGGAGTGTCCTCGTCGCGGCTGTACTGGGAGAACAAGACCGGCTTCTTCGACGTCAAGGGCGTGTCCATCCCGGCCGCCGTCAGCGCCTTCCCCGATGATCTGTACGCACCGCCGCGCAGCTGGGCCGAGCAGGCGTACCCGAACCTGATTTACTACAACAAGGTCGACAAGGGCGGGCACTTCGCGGCCTGGGAGCAGCC
>JASHSZ010000120.1 GCA_030040815.1 Streptosporangiaceae bacterium | reverse complement strand
GGCCACACGCTGGTGTGCATGGACGGCTTCGACGCCGAGACCGCGCTCGCTCTCACCGAGCGCTACCGGGTCACTGGCTCGCACATGGTGCCGACCCACTTCAAGCGAATGCTGTCGCTGCCGGACGGGGTGCGAGCCCGCTACGACCTGTCCTCGATGCGCTGGCTGATCCACGCGGCCGCGCCGTGTCCGGTCGGGATCAAGCAGGCGATGCTTGACTGGTGGGGTCCGTGCGTATGGGAGTACTACGCGGCCACAGAGGGTGGCGGCACGGTTGCCTCGCCCCAGGAGTGGCTCGCGCACCCTGGCACGGTCGGGATCCCGTGGCCGGCCAGCGAGATACTGATCGCCGACGAGAACGGCGCAGCCCAGCCCACCGGCGTTCCAGGCGTTATCTACATGAAGCTAGGGCTGGTGGATTTCGAGTACTACCACGACAAGGCCAAGACCGACGCGGGCCGGCTGCCCGGCTTCTTTACCGTCGGCGACATCGGCTACCTGGACGAGGAGGGCTTCCTGTTCCTGTGCGACCGGAAGTCGGACATGATCATCTCGGGCGGGGCAAACATCTACCCGGCCGAGATCGAAGCCGAGATAATCATGAATCCCAAGGTCGCCGACGTCGCGGTGTTCGGCATCCCGGACGAGGAGTGGGGCGAGCAGATCAAAGCCGTCGTCCAGCCGGCCGACGGAGTCGAGCCAGGCGACGAACTGGCCGCGGACATCCTGGCGGGGCTGACGGGTCGGCTGGCGAAGATGAAGTGGCCCCGGTCGATCGACTTCGTCGCCGAACTGCCCCGCGATCCGAGCGGAAAGCTGGTCAAGCGACGGCTGCGCGATCCGTACTGGGCCGACCGGACCACGAAGATTTAGCCGGTGTCTAGGCGGCCAGCGCCGCTAACTTGGCGGCAGCGTTCGACTCGTCCGCCACATGCCGCAGCGTGTCGATGAGACGCGTGGTCGCCTTCGAGCTGGGGGACCGGCCGTAGGTTACGGCGAAGACGTATCGTCGGGCGCCGGCCAGCGGCGCGGTCACGACGCCCGGATGCCGGGCCGCCCGCAGGCA
Organism: Streptosporangiaceae bacterium; assembly: GCA_030040815.1. The sequence goes on along the minus strand of JASHSZ010000120.1, from coordinate 4,131 downwards.
CAGGCCGGGCAGCGTGGTGACGCCCAGCCCGGCCGCCACGAGCGCCTGCACGGCTAGGTAATCGTCGGTGGTGAACGCGATCCGCGGCGTGAAACCGGCCGACTCGCACTGCCGGACGAGGTAGGAGCGGCAGCGCTCACAGCCGGCTATCCACCTGCTCGCCGAGTACGCCAAAAGCCCGGCGAGCGGCACCGGCTCGCCCGCGGCTCGCCCGCCAGCGGCAGCGGCCGGGGTCACCAGGTGAATCGGCTCATCGAGTAGCAGCACGCCCTGGGTACCCTCGTCAGCTGGCCGCGGCGGCGCCGCGTCGAGGTCCTCCTGGTAGTGCTGGAACACCACGGCGACATCTACGTACCCGGCCCGGAGCATCCGCAGCGCCTCCGGCGGCTCGGCCTCAGTCAGCATGAACTCCAGGCCCGGTGCCTCCGCCGCCAGCCTGGCCGCGGCCGCGGGGACGAGCGTGCCGAGCGCGGACGGAAACGCTGCGAGCCGCACCCGGCCCTGTCGCAGCCCAACGTGCGCAGCGAGTTCGGCCTCGGCCGAGTCCAGCCTGCCGATGATCTCTTCGGCCCGCTCGGCGAGCAGGCGGCCGGCCTCGGTGAGCCGGATTCCGCGGCCTACCCGCTCGATCAGCTGAGTGCCGGTTTCGGCCTCCAGCCGTGCGATGTGGTGGCTGACGGAAGGCTGGGCATAATTCAGCGCACGGGCGGCGGCAGTGACCGAGCCGTGCTGGGCAACCGCGACCAGCACCCGGAGCCTGGTCACATCCAGCATCGTTCAACTATAGATGATCTTGTTGTTTCCCGGCTACTCTCCCGGCCCGCCTTGGTACCCCGGCCATCCGTTCTGAGCAGCGCATACGGCTGTGTCTGGCGCTAACTGGCTGCACGCGACTTGACATCGCGCAGGTACCTGGGACGGCCCAGCGCGATCTCCCTAAGCCAATGTGCGCCGCCGCATGCGCTCCGAACACTTGCGACGGCGCTAAGCCACCCATCCGATAGACCCGTAGGACGACCTCAACTGACGAAACGACCTGGCCCCGTCTCGCACCCTCGCAAGCGCTCGCGAAGCGGTGGGCCCGGTGCACAGGGCCTCACGTCACATCAAAGCCCTGAACCAGGTGGCGGCGCCGCCTGCACCGGCCCTACGTGCATGTAGACCAGGCCGCTGCGCGTGCACGCGGCGATCTGGAACGGGATTACCTCGGAGGCGAACTGGTTCGGCGGGTAGACGCGCAGGCCCGCAGCGAGCGTCTTGCAGAAGTTGTTGCTGGTGATCACGTCGCTGTATTGCAGCTGCGCGTAAGCGGTGGCTCCGCTCGCTAGGAGGACCGCGGGCGTGTCACCGGAGCAGTCCCCGCCTGCCGAGCCGGCCCGCCGTGGATGTAGCTGTTCGGGCCGGGCTGCGACCGCTGCTCCACTGCGTGCCTGACTAGCGCGGGTAGCGGTGCGGCTCGACGGTGTAGGTCTGTCCCGCTGGGGTTGTCCAGCGGAAGGTGCCGCCCGGCGTCTGCTCCAGCTTCCAGCCGGGCAGCTGCTTGATCTTGTGATGGGTACGGCACCGGCCTCCGTGACTGTCAATATGAACTAACCGCTCGGCTGGTTCCCGCACGCCTGATCGCCTCGGCGTCGGCGCTACGACCTGCGGCCTCGTACCCTCTGGCGAGTTTGTCGCGCGAGGCGAGGGTGTGGGGTGGTCGGGGCCCAGGACGCGCTCGCGGGCCGCCAGAGTCTGCCCGTCCAGGGCGATGGCCTCGGCGGTGCCTCCGTATCCGGAATGATGCTGCTGTGGCCGCGCTAGCGGAGAGGATCTGCGCTCCGTTCGCCCGTTACTGGTTGTCGGGATTTCTCGCCGACTTCGGTGACGGGGTCCGGCTGGCGGCGTTTCCTCTGCTCGCCGCGCAGCTCACCCGCTCGCCCACCGCGGTAGCGGCCGTTACCGCCATGCAGAGCCTGCCGTGGCTGCTGACCGGCGCCGGTGTAGGTGTGCTGGTGGATCGTAGCGACCGACGCCGCCTGATGGTGATCGTGGACGTCACGCGGGCTGTCGTCATAGCAGGGCTGGCAGCAGCGGTCCTCGCGCACAGCACAGGGCTGGCACTTATCTACCTGGCCGCGTTCATCACCGGCGTTGGATCGGCGCTGCGCGATACCGCAGCGGTGACCTGCCTACCCCGGCTGGTCGACTCACGCGACCTTGACCGGGCCAACGCCCGCATGATCGCGGGGCAGCTCCTCGGCAACGAGCTGGCGGGGCCCGCAGCGGGTGGGTGGCTGTTTGGCCTGGCTACTGTCCTGCCGTTCACGGTCAACGCGGGAGCGCTGGGGATTGCCGTGCTTTTGCTGCTGACACTGCCGAGCGTGTTCTGCCCAGTACCCGCGATGGCGCATGCGGACGAGCGATCTCCGCTGGCGTCCGTGGCGGATGACCTTCGAGACGGCGTCCTCTGGCTGTGGCGGCACGCCGACGTTCGCGACGTCATCACCGCAGCCGGCGTCATCGAAGCCATGGACGCCGCGTGGTTCGCGATGCTGGTCTTGTACGTGACCCAGGTACTGCATGAGGGCCCGGGCCTCTACGGCCTCCTGCTGGCCGTGGGCGCGCTTGGCGGCATCTCGGTAGGTGGCGTCGGGCCATGGCTGGCCCGGCGAGCTGGCCCGTGGCGGTGCCTGCTCGCAGCCGGGACGGTCATGGCAGCCACCCAGGCCGGGCTAGGGCTGACCACGAACGTGATTGTCGCCGCCGTGATGCTGTTTGGCATCAGCGCGTCCTGGGCGCTGTTCGACATGACCGCGGTCACCATGAGACAGCGCCAGGTTCCCGCCGAGCTGCTGGGCCGGATCACCAGCTTGAACGGAACCCTAACCGGCGGCGCGCTGGCCCTGGGCGCGCTCGGCGGAGGTGTTCTAGCCGCCGTGGGCGGAATACGTGCCCCGATGCTCATCGGCGCCCTGCCGATCGCCGCGACAGTAAGCCTTCTCACCTGGCGGCACGGCGCAGAGCAGCGCACTCGCCGACCCAGCTGACCTCTAAGCAGAAGCTGGGCCGTAGTGAGGCACCTACACGGACTACCCGCCACAGGAAAGCCACGAAGGAATCAGCAGACAGGTCGATAGACGGGAAGCGAAGGCCGAACATGCGCGCGGCTAAGTCGGGTACCGGTGCGGCTCGACGGTGTAGGTCTGTCCTGCTGGGGTTGTCCAGCGGAAGGTGCCGGCCGGCGTCTGCTCCAGCTTCCAGCCGGACAGCTGCTTGATCTTGTGATGAGTACGGCACCGGCCGCCAAGGTTGCAGCTGCACGTGGGCCCGCCTCGGTGCCAGGGCACAGTGTGGTCGAGATCAGCCCTCCAGGCGGGCTGACCGCAGGTCGGGAACGTGCAGGTAAGGTCGCGCGCTGCGACAAGTTCGCGCTGTCGCGGTGTTGGACGGTACGCGGCGGTGCCGCCATGGTGAACGCAGGCGCCGGCTGGCTGACTGGCGAGCCTGACCGCGCGGGCCGCGGCCGCAGCCCGGTTACCGGCACGGATTAGTGCACTCGGGAGCCCCGCGGCGCTGGCCCGGCCGCCCGGTCCCCACCTGACCGAGTCCGGTGGCATGGTCACCGTGACCCGGCCGATGATCGGCGCGGTTGGCACCGGTCCGGCACGTGTCTGGCCGGCCAGCGCAGACCGCGATGCTCGAAGGCGTTCGACGGCCTGGGCATGGCCATCGCCGTCGGTGAGAATCACGCGCCACCGCGTACCGGGGTGCTGCGTGGCCAGCTCGAGGAGCTGGCGTGTCTGCAACGGCGTGACCGGACCGAAGCGACCGAGGACGGCCGGCTCCCCAGACGTGCGCGTCAATGCCGACCAGGGCAGGAGCACATCGAGCAAGCCTGGCGGCGGGCGGCCCGAGGCCTTGTCAGAGGTTTCGCACATGGCCGAGCTCAGAAGTCCGGCCGGCAGCGGCGGCCAGGTGACTGGCGCGCTCTGCACATCGACAGGATCGTCGTCGTCTGTGCTGCGGGCGTCCTGGTGCGGCGGCTCGACCGGTTGGCCCAGGCCGTCGCGCTCGGCCGGGTTGACCGGGTCATCGGGCGGGGCCGGGACCGGGCGGCCGGGCTCTGCAGGGTGCTCCGGGCTGTCGCGC
>JASHSZ010000119.1 GCA_030040815.1 Streptosporangiaceae bacterium | reverse complement strand
GTGTCCGGGCCGGCGTCCAGGCCGCCCCGGACAGTTCCCTGCGCACGGCGATGATCAGGGCGACGACCTCGTCGGCGATCGCGGTGGGTGAGGTCCTCGGCCGCCGCGACCGCGGCTCGAACGCCGCCTCGCCCTCCGCTGCATACCGCGCCACCAGCGCATACACCCACGACCGGGCGACCCCATAGCAGCGGGCGGCCTCGCTGACAGGCCGCTTCTCGACAATGACAGCAGTGATGACAAGCCGGGCCTTCGACATCCACGAAGGCTCAGGCCCCGCTGTCCTCCATGTCCCGAGACACGCCGCCGCCGGCAGCGGCGATCCTCACCCCGCACTGTCCTGGATGACTTGAGAGACCCGTCCTGCATGTCCTGAGGCTGGACACCACCCGGGGCACTTTTCGTTATCACCAGACGGAGCCTGTCGGTGCCGAACCACGGCTAAGGCGGCGATCGAGGCTTCGGCCAGCCGATGCCGACTGTCAGTGGTGGCTGACAAACGGCAGTGTCACGCTCGCGGTGACTGGTGACGACGGGCAGGCCGACGAAGACCTATCTTGTGCTCGATACATCGCGCGCACGGCGATCGGGGCCGCGACAGATAGCGCGGCACTCCTCCGCCGTGCGCGGGGTCGCGCGCCGCAGCCAGGCTGGCGGATGATGCGCACCGCGGCCTTCAGGGAGTCCATCCCGGTGATGTGACGCTCTGTCTCGAGCTCGACCGGGTTCAGTTCGCCATGGTGGCGGCCTCGGAAGGCTCGCTACTGGTCCTGCGGCCGCACGCGATGCCTGCATCGACCGCCGTCTGAGCGACCACGTCGGCGGAAGGCGTGACCGACTCGCGCTGGCCTCCGCGTATCGTCGCTCAATCGAGGACGGTCAGCCGGCCATGGTAAGACCGCCGCTAACGCTGAGCACCTGCCCGGTGATGTACCTGGCCAGGCCGGAGGCGAAGAACAGCACCGCATCGGCGATCTCGGCCGGCTGCGCCACCCGCCGGAATGGGATGGCCCGGATGAGCGCCTCGCGCGTATTCTCCGGCAGCGACTGGAACAACGGCGTGTCCGTGGGCCCAGGGCACACGCAGTTGACGGTGATCTGGTGCCTGGCCAGTTCGCGGGCCAGTGACTTGGTGAACGCGATCACACCGCCCTTGGCGCCCGCGTACACGGTCTCCCCGGCGCTGCCGACCCGGCCGGCGTCGCTGGCCACATTGACGATGGCGCCGCCGCGGCCGGCTGCGATCATCGATGGCAAGAACGCATGGCAGACGCGTACGTGACCGGTGTAGTTGATGTCCACGACGTCCCGCCAGAACTCCTCGCTGGTCTCGAGGAACGGGCCGGGCGCATCCCAGCCAGCCGCGTTCACCAGGATGCTGGCCGCGCCGATTCGGCGCGCCACCTCATCGCGCGCAGCGCGGATCGACGAGCCGGACGTCAGGTCGAGGAACACGGCGGTGATGCGGTCGTGCGCCGCCGCCGTCTGCTCCGCGCCATTGAGGTCCCGGTCGGCCGCCACGACGACGGCCCCGTTCCCTGCCAGAGCGATCGCGATGGCCCGCCCGATCCCCGACGCGGCACCGGTGACCACGGCAATCTGGTCGGTGAAGTCCATGGCAGCATTGTGCGGCGGGCGGCACCAGGAGGTCGGCGTGGACGAGGGGTCATTCGATCAGGTACTCAGGGCGGTCCGGCAGTTCGTCCGGGAGCGGGTGATTCCGCGCGAGGAGGAGATCGAGCAGTCCGACGCGATTCCTGACGACCTGCGCTCGGCCGCGGCGGGACTAGGGCTGTTCGGGTACGCGCTGCCCGAGGCGTACGGCGGCGCGGGCGTCACCGTGACGCAGGATGTGCGGCTGGCGCTCGAGTTCGGCTACACCACCCCGGCGTTCCGGTCGATGTTCGGCACCAACAACGGCATCGCCGGCCAGGTGATCGCCAAGTTCGGCTCGACAGAGCAGCGGCGGGCGTTCCTGCCGCTCCTCGCGTCGGGCGAGCTGATCGCGTCGTTCGCGCTGACCGAGCCGGAGGCCGGCTCAAGCCCGGCGGGCCTGAAGACGTCCGCTCGCCGCGACGGTGACAAGTGGGTGCTCGCGGGCAGCAAGCGGTTCATCACGAATGCACCGCTGGCCGGCCTGTTCGTGGTGTTCGCCCGCACCGACCGCCCGCCGGGCGCAGACGCCGCGGTGCGCACCGGCGCATCTGGGGAATCAGTCCGGCCGGGTCACGGCATCTCGGTATTCCTGGTGGACGCCGATAGCCAGGGCCTGACTGTCGGGCCCCGTGACCACAAGATGGGCCAGCGCGGAGCCTGGACCGCGGAGGTGCACTTCGACGACGTCCGGGTCCCGGCCGACCGGCTGGTCGGCGCCGAGGGCCGCGGTTACCGGAGCGCGATGACCGTGCTGGCGCGGGGCAGGCTGCACATCGCGGGCCTGTGCGTGGGCACCGCACAGCGCGTCCTGGACGAGTCGGTGGCACACGCGGCGGTGAACAAGCAGGGCGGCCGGCCGATCGGCGACTACCAGCTCGTTCAGGCCATGCTCGCAGACTCCTACACCGAGCTCGCGGCCGGACGATGCCTCGTGCTGACCGCGGCTGAGCGCTACGACGCCGGGACTGACGTCGCCGCTGGCCCGGCGGCGGCAAAGCTGTACTGCAGCGAGATGGTGGCACGAGTAGCCGACCGCGGGGTGCAGATCCACGGCGGGCTGGGCTATATGAGCTCGACCGTGGTGGAGCGCATGTACCGGGACTGCCGCCTGTACCGGCTGTACGAAGGCACCAGCGAAATCCAGAAGCTCATCATCGCCCGCGAGCTGCTGTCGACGGCCGGCGCCGCCTCGCGTTGACGACTGGCTAGCGAGCCGTCAGCTGGCCGCCTCAGTCGCCGATCCGAACGGAACGGGCCGCGGTCCGGTCGGTCAGCATCGCCTGACCCATCAGCGTCGCCACCGCCAGCACCAGCAGTCCCGCCCCGGCCACCACCAGCCACCCCGGCTCAATCTGCGGCGGCATACTACTCGTCGACCCGCTAAACACCTCCAGGCTCAGCGCGGGGCCGATCAGCGGCACCATCGCCACCGTGCACCCCAGCCCGCCTACCACCACGGCCAGCAGCTGCGGCAGCAATTCCACCACACCCAGCAGCCGAGCCTGGCCGCCCGACAGGCCCATCGTGCTCATCCGCGCCACAGCCAGCCGCCGCGCCGATGCCGACAACAACAAACTCAGCAACAACACCAACAGCCCGCAGATGCCGGCCGCGACGCCGCCGAGCGTCATCGCCAGATACGCGCCGTGCTCCAGCGGAGCGTTCTCCAGCCCGGCAAGCAGCTCCGACCGGAACCCGACCTGGCTACCAGGGTCGTACCGCGCCACCACCGCCCGTAGCGCCGCCTGGTTCAGGTCCTGGCCGTTGACAAACAGCACGTGCGGTTCCGGGGCCACGGCGCCGAGCGCCTGACTTGGTAGCACGAGGTAGCCGTTGGACAGATAGAGGAACGCGGTCATGCTTGCGGCCTGGCCGACCACGCGCGCCTGGATGTAGTAGCCGTCGATGAGCAGGCCGAAGGGGTGGCTGCCGAGCGCGGCCGCGAGTCCCGGTGCGGCCAGGGCTGGCGCCTGTAGGAGTGGTGCCGCGCCCGCATTGGCTGCGGCCGTGAATGCTTGCGGCGGCTGCGGCAGCGGAGTGCCCGCGACCAGCCTTGCGTATTGCGCCGGATCGACCGCGATCACGTCGAGCTGGCCTCCGCTGCTGGTTCCTACCGTGGCGATGCCCGCGGCCGCGACACGCTGGACGCCTGGCACTGCCGCGACGGCGCGCTGCAGCGGCGGGGTGACAGGGAAATTGCCGCTGATCACCGCGTCGGCGCCGGCCTGCTGCCAGGACGCCGCCAGCTCACCGGCCGCCACCGCAGCGCGCTCCATGCCAGCGAACGACACCAGTGCCAGGGCAAGAACAAGGGCGAACGCGGGCAGCGCGGCCGCGACGGACGCCCGCGCGGCCTGGGCCAGCCCGAGGAAGGTGGCCGCGCTGGCGCGCTGACCGCGCATCCGCAACGTAACCCGCACCAGCAGCGGGTAGACCCGGACCAGGACGACGGCCACGCCGATCGCGAGCAGCACCGGTGCGGCACTGGCGTAGACATCCCCCGCTGCGCCCGCACCCTGGTAGCGCAGCACCACCAGTCCGCCGGCCGCGCCCGCCATCAGGGCGACCTCGACCACCAGCCGCCGCACCGCCGACAGCCTGGCGGGCGGCGCATCGGGCCGCAGCACCGCCGCGTAGCCGCGATGAGTTCTGACCGTGACCGCTACCGGCCCCGCCAGCGCCGCAACCACCACCAGCCCCGCCAGCCACCAGCTCAGCGGCACCGGACTCGTCGGCGTCAGCGCCACCGCGATGGCCGCCCCCGCCACGGCCCCCGGCACGGCCGCCACCGCGGTGCCGCCCAGGACCGCGAGCGCGAGCTGCCGCCTGGAGGCACCGCGAGCCCGCAGCAACGCAAAGTCCTGCCGCCGCCGCTCGGCCAGCAGCCACCCGGCGAGCAACACGACCACCGCCGCCAGCACGGCCAGGCTCACGGAGGTCATTTCGAGCGCGCTGCCCACGGACCCGGCCTCGGCCTCGAAGCCGGCGATGACCTGCCCGGTGAAGGAACTGAGCGTGATGATCACAGGGAGAGGCGGGCCGCCCTGGCTGCCGCTCACGATGATGTTGCCGCCAGTGGCGAGCGCCCCGGTCAGCGTGGACTGCAACTGCGTCGCCTGCGCGGCGGTGAGCTTGTCGAGCGCCAGCGGGAACATCCAGGTCACCTGCGACTGGTCGGCGTTGACCTGGGTTTGCAGAGCGCGGAGGACGTCAGCCGAGATGAAGAAACCGCCAATCCAGTAGGGACGCGTCAGCAGGTCTTCAAGCTGTGGTGTCGCCACGACCGGGTCGTAGATCCAGAACAGCGCGGCTGGGTCACGCGGCTGGACGATAGCCGTCACTGCCAGCACCAAGCTCGTGCCCGGCAGCGCCAGCCGCGAGCCCACAGTGAGCCCGAACCGGCGGGCGGTCGACTCGGTGACCGCGGTCTGCACGGTCACCGTGGACCCGCTCGTTACCTTGCCGCCCGGCAGCTTGCCGGCGATGACCCGGACGTCGCGCGCCAGCGTGTCGCGGTAGCTGAGCTCCAGCCGCGGTGGCAGCGCCGCCCCGGCCATGGCCGCGGGACCATAACCGGTCACGGCCAGGAACGGCGTCGTCAGGCCGCTCCAGTCGGCCGCTGCCGGGCTCAGCGGCAGCGTCCGCAGGTTCTTGCGGAGCCGGCGCTCAGTCCGCTCGATCAGGCCAGCGTCCAGGCCCAGCGGCTGGCCGACGCTCAATGTGGACTCAGAGACGGTGCCAATCACCGCCTTGTCCGTGGCGAACGCCGTCGCAAAGACTCGCCGCACGCCGGTGGTGCGCACCGCCGCGGTGGCCCGCGGGCCCACGACCGCCTGCAGGGTGCAGAGGCAGAGCAGGAGACCCAGCGCCGCGGTCGCGGTCGACGCTGATCCGGTCAGCGCGCGCCAGGAGGCCCAGGCCGGACTGCCGAGCCGCCGCCTCATGCCATCGCCTCCGCCACGAAAGCTCCGCCGTCGGTTGTTGCTGTGCGCCGCTGCGCGGTCCCGCGGTCTCGCGCTAGCGGCCGGTGAGCTGGCCGTCGTTGATGGCCAATATCTCGTCGGCGAGGTCGAGCAGCGCCTGGTCGTGCGTAGCGACCAGCACCGTGATGCCCTCTGCCACGACGACGGTCCGCAGCAGCCGCATGATCTGCCTGCCGGTCTCGGAGTCGAGCTGACCGGTGGGCTCGTCAGCGATCAGCAGTTCGGGCTGGACCGCGAGCGCTCTCGCGATGGCAACCCGCTGCTGCTGGCCGCCGGACAGCTCACCCGGCCGCTGGTTCACGTGCTGGTCCAGGCCGACGACGCTGAGCAGCAGCCGGACCCGCTGTTCCCGCTGAGCCGCGGGCGTGCTGGCGATGCGCAGCGGGATGCCGACGTTCTCCGCCGCGGTCAGCGTGGGTATCAGGCCGAAGGACTGGAAGATGAACGAGACCGTGCTGCGGCGCAGCAGGGTGCGCTCCCTGGCCGACATGGCCGAGACGTCCTGGCCTCCGACCAGCACCACGCCGCTGGTCGGCGCGTCCAGCCCGCCAACGATGTTGAGCAGCGTCGTCTTGCCCGAGCCGGACCGGCCGATCAGCGCCACCAGCTGGCCGCGCCTGATCGTGAACGAGGCGCCCCGGACGGCGTGCACAGCCGTGCTGCCATGCCCGAACGTGCGGCTCACCTCGCGCGCCTCAACCATCAGCGACGCCGTGTCCAGCGCCACGCCCGCGGGCACCTCGGCCGGCCCGCCGCTCGGACCGCCCGGTCCGGCTGCAGGCCCGGTCACCGGTCATCCCGGGCGGCAGGCCGCTGGGCGGGATCCGAGTCCCTGGGCCCGCCCCGCGGCCGGCTGGCCCACACGCCGATGTGATCCGGCTCCGATTGCAGCCGCACCAGGTCCTTCATCTCATGCTCCTCGATCATCTCGCGCGGCAGCTGAACCCGACCGGCCCGGTCAAGCACCGCGTACTCGACCGCGTGCCTGACCGCGTTACCTCCCTCGTCGGCCTCCTCGTGCCGGAGCGTCTCAGTGCTGGTCCGGCCGTCCCTGATGGCCACCGTGCGCCGCACCTGAGCCGACACCGCCGGGTCGTGCGTGACCACCAGCACGGTGGCGCCCAGCTCGGTGTTGGCGGTGTGCAGCGCGGCGAACACCTCTTGCGCCGTCTGGCTGTCCAGCTCCCCCGTCGGCTCATCCGCCAGCAGCAGCCGCGGCAGGTTCGCCAGCGCCGTCGCGATCGCGGTTCGCTGCTGCTCGCCGCCCGACATCCGCGACGGCGTCCGGTTCGCGCAGTGCGCCACCCCGAACACCTCGAGCAGTTCCATCGCCTTGACGGCCCGGCGCCGCCGGCTGACCCCGGCTAGCCGCATCGGCGTCGTCACGTTCTGCCGCGCGGTCAGGTACGGCAGCAGGTTCCGAGATGCCTGCTGCCACACAAAACCCACCTGGCGCCGCCGGTAAGCCATCCGGTCGCGCGCGGTCAGCGCGCCCAGGTCATGGCCCGCCACCCGGACCCGGCCCGCGGTCGGCGTATCCAGCCCGGCCAGGATGTTCATCAGGGTCGACTTGCCGCTGCCGGACGCGCCCACCATCGCGACCAGCTCACCCTCCTCGATCAGCAAGTCCAGGCCCTGCAGCGCCTGCACCTCGATCCCCGCCCCGGTATAGATCCGCACCACCTGGTCACACACCACCAGCGCGCCCTGCCCGTAGCTGGTGTGCGCCCGTCGCGCTTCGGCCCCCAGCTCTGCGATTCCGGCGGCCGCGGCCGGGGCCGCGGCGCCCGCAGGTACCGTCATGCGCTTCTCCTCACCTGTGCGTCACTCGCCCCTTCGAAGGGAACGGGGTGCGGTCCGCTGCCGAGGCGTCGGATCATGCCATCGCCTCCGCCGCCCGAAGCTCCGCCGCCGGGTCCGGCTGCCGCAGCGCGGTCACGGCAGCGGCCATGACGGGAACCAGCGCGAGCCCTGCCGCGAGCGGCAGCAGCCAGCCCAGCGGCAGCTCGAGCAGGACCGACGGCACTGGCGCGGCACCGGTGGCCGTGACGGTGAGAGCCGGGACCATAATCCGCGCTAGCACGAGGCCGATCACCAGCCCGACACCGGCCGCAGGGATACTGATCAGTGCTTCTTCCACGCAGAAGAGCCTGGCCTGGGCTGCCGCGGGCACTCCGAGGGCGCCGAGCAGCGCGTGCTGGGTGCGCCGTTCCCGCGCGCTCGCGGCGACGCTGACGCAGAAGCCGAGCGCGGCCAGCAGCGCAACGGCCACCGCCACGGCCGCGGCGGCGTGCTGCGGCGCTGCGGACAGTGGATCGCCCTCAAGCCGACTCGCCAAAGCGGTCGCGTCGCTGACCGTCCAGCCGGCCGGCACGCCCGCGGGAGCCGCGCCCGTGGCCGTGGCCAGCCACCACTCGGTCACCGGCAGCGAGCCACCGACGCCCAGATTCACCAGCGCATCCTGCACGGCTGCCTGGTCCGCCACGAGCGCGGCGCCACCGGGGAACGCGACTACCGTCGCTACCAGCTGGCAGGAAACCTGCTGACCTTCGATCGTGACGGCAAACACCGTGCCGCGGCGCAGGCCATTGCTCGCTGCGTATCCCGCGGTCGCGATCACCGGAACGGGCTGCCGGGCGGGCGGGATGTTGACCTCCACGTCGGCCTGGCCGGGCTGCGGCGTGGCGCTCTTGCCCGGGGGCGGGTTCGGCAGCAGCGGCCCGTGTCCGGGCGAGAACGTGATCTGCTTGGCACCGCCGACCCCGGCGCTGATAGACCCGAGGGCCGACGTCACCGAGCCGTAGGTCACACCGCCCTGCCCCGAGAGCACAGAGGCAAGCCCAGGGTCGGCCAGCTGCGCTCGCCACGCCGCGATCGCCTGCCCGGTGGCAAACGGCCGGGAGAATGACCCGGTGTCGCTCTGGCGGACCGAGATAGCGCCCAGCTGCAACACCACGTCTTGCTGGTCAGCGCGCGCCGCGACGGACGTCAACGGGTAGGCCGGCATGTTGTAGTTGACCGACATGCCGATGAGCCGCAGCGGGTAGGCAGCGCCCGCGGTGCTGAGCCCAGCCACCAGTTCGTGGGATCGGCCGTCGGCCGGGATCGCGGTCGTCTGGATCGCGTAGCTGACGCCATAGCGGTCCTGCACGGTCAGCGTCGCCGACGCCGGGCCGAGGGCGGCGTCACCCGCGCCGCCCGATGGGCCGGACAGGCTCGCGGTGAGCTCAATCTGCGCCGGTCGGCCGGGGAGCACGAGCCCGGCCGAATGACGGGGCGTGATATCCGCGAACAGCTGCCCCGCCGGAGTCCTCGACAGGTCGGAGCGCAGCGTCACCGTGCGGGCCGCCAGCGCCGCGTCGAGCACCAGCAGCGGCCCCGTGCCAGCGAGCGGTACGGCGCTGACCGGCATCGCGGCGGTCACGCCCGGCAGCCTGGCAAGCCTCGCCTCGTCCGCCGCGGACGCAAGCAGCGGGGCCTGCACGCTGACCTGCGCGCCGGTGGCGAACGCGGCCTGGTCATGAACCGATTGCCGCCAGCTCTCATACTGGGCCAGGCCAATGGTGCTGGTGCCGACCGCGAAGATCACCAGCAGCGCAGGTCCGCTCTGCCGCAGCGGCCGGCGGCTGATCTCCCAGTTCGCCATCGCAGAGCCGAACCGGCTGCCGCGGGCGGTCAGCCGCTCCAGGCCTCGGACCGCGAGGGGCAGCAGCCGCAGTGGCACGATGGCGAGTCCGGCTAGCGCGAGGGCCGGCGCGACCGCGATGACCGGGTCGATGCCAGCTCCGCTGGCCGCCTGCGCAGTAGCCGAGTAACTGCGCAGCTCGCGCACCGCGAGCAGAGCCAGCACGATCAGCGCGATGTCTGCTCCTGCCGAGATCGCGATGGCCCGCTGCGCTGACCTCCCGCGTCGGATGCGCACGTCGCCGGGGCGCGGCGGCCGCACCGTGGGCCACACGATGATGCCGAGGCACACCACGGCAAGGATGGCGGCCGCCAGCCACGCCGCGGCGCCGGGCAGCGGCGCCTGCGCCGGCAGCCCGGTCAGGTGCGAAAGCAGCGCCGCCGACAGCCAGCTGCCTGCAAGCGCGCCCACGGCCGCGCTGACCACGACCGCAATGGCGGCCTCGATCAAGCTCTGCCTGATCAGCTGGCGGCGGGCCGCGCCGCGAGCCGCCAGCAGCGCGGTCTCCCCCTCGCGATAGCTGGCGAGCAGCCTGCTCGCAAGCGCGAGCGCCGCGCACGCGAGCAGGAGCAGCAGCAGGCCGCTGATGACCACCAGCGACCTCGCCGTAGCCAGCCCGGCAAGGGCATTGGCGAGCAGCCGCGGCATCCTGGTGGTCGCGGACAGGTAACCCGAGTTGTCGATCGCGGCCTCGGTCCGGGCGATCTGGTGCGCCAGCGGCGAGAGGTCGGCCATCCGGATGCCGGCGACCTGCGGCAGCGCGACGACCGAGAACTGGCTCGGGTCCAGCAAGCCACGGGCCGAACCGCCGAAGGCCGCGGGGCTGACGACCGCGGGACCGTAGACGAGAAATCCGCCGCCCGCCGTCACGCCTGTCGGCCCGATGCTGTCGATCTCCCAGTAGGGTTCGGTCGGCCGGATCGGTCGGTACAGGCCGGTGACGTGCAGGCTAGTCCGGTAGCCGGTGCTCGGATCGGTCACGCTGAGGACAGAGCCGACATGCAGCCCGAGGTCCGCGGCTGCGGTCGTCGGCAGTGCGGCCGGGATCGGCTGGCCTGCGTGCGGGGCGGTCGGCCAGCTGCCGGAGGTCAGCCGGGCGTTAGCGGTGATGCCGCTGACGGAGGCGACCTGGATGAGCTGCACCTGACCGTCGCGCGGCGGGTTGGGCACAGCCAGGTCTGACCACGTAGCCGGGTAGACCCGCGTTGGTACCACAGTTACCGAGGCCGACAGCCTCCGCGCGACGCGGGGCGCCGACTGGCCACCGCCGTTGACGCCAGAGACGGCAACCACCATGGGCCCGGATTTGGGCAGCTCGCTTACCACCGCGGCGGGTAGCGCTCTGGTGTAGAACGTGACCAGCGCCGAGATCAGCGCGGCTGCCACCAGGACGGTAGCGGTCAGGCAGCCGACCAGCAACCACGCCGAACGCATGCGCCGGACAGTGAACGATCCGAGCACGCGAGCCGGCCCCTCTCAATACCGTCCAGCTAGCCCCATCTGCACGCTACCCAGGACAAACACCACGGTGGAAGATCTCCTCCGATTGGTTACCAGACCGTTGGCGGGCTGTTGCCGTAATCGCCTCCCGTCCCGCCCAGCGCCACGGGTAGCGCGTCGTCGCGTCACACCACCGCCTCCGCTGCCCGCAGTTCCGCGGCCGGATCGGGTCGGCGCACCGCGACGACGGCTGCGGCCAGCACGGGCACGGCAGGCAGTCCCGCCGCGATCACGATGATCCAGCCCACCGGACTGGTCATCGCCGTAATGCGACTGGCGAGCGGCATCAACTCCGCGGGCGTGATGCTGGCAACCTGCGGCAGCACGACGAACGACGCCTGGGTCGCCACAATGAGGGGTCCGCTCGTGCCAGCCCGGCCGAACACCGCCGGGCTGACCACGGCCGGCCCATAGCTGGCGAAGCCACCGCCGACTGTGACACCGCCGGTGCCGATGAGATCGATCTGCCAGTAGGCCGCGGTCGGGCGCTCCGCCCGGTACAGGCCACTGACCCACAGGGTGACCTGCCTGCCCGAGGCGAGATCGCGCAGCGGGAAGACCGACCCAAGGTGCAGCCCGAGGTCTGCGGCAGCGGTCGCGGGCAGCGCCGCCGGGATTGGCTGGCCGGGTCGCGGCGCGGGCGGTCCGGTCAGCTCGCCCGAGACCGCGATCGACATCGCCGCCCCGGCCTGCGTGAGCTCGCTGGTCACCGCGCCCGTCAGCGCACTCGAGTAGAACGTGACCAACGCCGAGACCAGCGCGGACGCTCCCAGGACGGTAGCGGTGAGGCAGCCGACTAGCAGCCACGCTGAGCGCGTCCGGCGCATGGTAAAAGATTCCGGCACGCCTTGCCGCCTAGTGCTGGAGGCGCGGTCCGCTCCCCGGCGGGGATTCCTCCGGCTGGCGGAGAACGCCGCGCTGAGCCGGGGGCATGGCGCCCCAGATCCCGCCGGGCCCAAGCTCGGCAGCCGCCGCCCGGCTGGATCGAGGCCGCAGCACTCGCCATCCGGCTGTCGCGCCGGAAGGCTCGGCCGGCCGCGCTGCCTTCGCCTCTGACGACCGCGGTGCGAATCGCTGGCGGTGGCGACGGGTGGCGACCAGATAGGCGCACGCCGCGACGAACACCATGACCATGGCCAGCATGTTCGTGCGCAGCCCGAACAACCGTGGGGAGTAGTCAATCCGCAGCCGCTGGATTACCGTGCCAACGGCGGTCCACAGGGCTGCGTAGAGCGCGAACGCCCGGTCTCCTGACAACGCGTATCGACGGATCGCGACCGCGACCGCGACCGCCACGAGCAGGTCGAACAAGGACTCATACAGGAACAGTGGCTGGAACGTGGCGGCCGACTGAAAGCCCGCGGCGCGGTGCTGTGGCGCGATCGCCACCGCCCACGGCAGTCCCGACGGCGATCCGTAGAGTTCCTGGCTGAACCAGTTACCCCACACCGAGATCGCCTGGGCAACGGCGAGCGCCGGCGCCGCGGCGAGCGCAACCGGCCCGACCTCCACCCCGATACGGCGGCTGTAGGCCCACGCCGCGACCGCTCCGGCGGCGACGGCCGCCGCGACTCCCATCCCGCCGTCCCAGACGCGTAGCACGTCGGTCCAGTCCCGGCCGGGGCCGAAGTAGCGGTGGAGATCCGTGAGCACGCTGTAGGCGCGGGCGCCGATCAGGCCCACCGGCACGGCGACGGTGGCGAGGTCAAGGATCACGCCTGGCCGGCCGCCGCTCCGCCGGTACCGACGGTCGGTCAGCCACAGACCTGCCAGCACGGCCGCCAGCACGCACAGCGCGTAGGCCCGGACCGGGATCACGCCCAGGTGCCAGACCGCGGTGGCCGGGCTCGGCAGGTAGGCCTCCACCATGCTCTGGACGTTACCCGCCGACGT
>JASHSZ010000118.1 GCA_030040815.1 Streptosporangiaceae bacterium | reverse complement strand
CGGATCCTGAGCGAGAGCGGTGTGTCGCTGCGCGGCCGCGGCGGGGCAACCCGGGGCAAGGCGAAGTCGAAGGCTTGAACCTGGCCGCCGGCGGGCGGCCGCTTACTGCCAGGATGGGATCATGTCCGTCGACCTGACCGACCTCGAAGCCGCCGGGCTCGACCTGGCAATATCGGGCGGCGTCGCCACCGTCACGCTCGCGCGGCCCGAGCGCCGCAACGCCATGACGCCGTCCATGTGGCACGGCCTCGCCCGGATTCCCGGAAAGCTGTCTGATGACGTCCGGGTTGTCGTCGTGGCAGCACAGGGTCCGTCCTTCTGCGCCGGCATCGACCTGCGCATGTTCACCGCCGAGGGCGTGCCCGGCGAAGGCCGGGGGCTGAGCCCGGTCGATCCCGGCTTCGATGATGAGGTGGCGAGCTACCAGGCGGGCTTCCGCTGGCTGCGCGACCCCTCGTTCGTGTCGATCGCGGCGGTGCGCGGTCACGCTATCGGGGCGGGCTTCCAGCTGGCGCTCGCGTGCGATCTGCGCGTGCTCGCCGACGACGCCCAGCTCTGTATGAAGGAACCTGCCCTCGGCTTGGTCCCTGACCTGACCGGGACCAAGCCGCTGGTCGACATCGTCGGGCTGCCCCGCGCGATCGAGCTGTGCCTCACCGCCAGGACCGTCGATGCGGCGGAGGCGGAGCGGCTCCGGCTGGCCGAGCGAGTCGTCCCGGAAGCCGACCTCGAGCGCGCGGTCGCCGAACTGGCCACGGCGCTGATGGCCAGCGACGCCGCGGCAGCCAGGGCAACCAAGGCGCTGCTCGGACATGCGCAGCGGCGCAGCCTGTCGGAGCAGGCAGCCGCGGAGCGGGCTGCCCAGGCCAAGCTGCTCCAGGCGAGGCTGCCCGACCGGCAGATCCAGCCGAGCTAGCCGGGTTACTGGTTCGCCGTGAGCGGAGCCGGGATGATCCGTCGGGCCGGCTAGGTTCACCGACCATGACCATGCACGCCCAGTTCCACGCGATGCGGGGGTTCACCAGGGACCCCAGCGTGACCAAGCAGAAGCTGAAGCCCGGCACCGTGCGGCGGATCGCCGGATACGCCCGGCCGTACCGGCTGGAGCTGGCGATCTTCCTGCTGGCCGCGGCGCTGGACGCCGGTGTCACCGTCGGGTATCCCGTGCTGCTGGGCATCGTGATCGACAAAGGCATCCTGCCGAGGCGGCCGTCGGTGGTGCTGGCCGTGGCCGGCGCGATGGCAGGGCTGGCGCTGTTCGACGCGTTCCTATCGGTCGTCCAGCGCTACTTCACCTCGCGAGTGGGCGAGGGACTGATCTACGACCTGCGCACCCAGGTGTTCGGCCACGTGCAGCGGCAGCCGATCGCGTTCTTCACCAGGGCCCAGACCGGTTCCCTCGTCAGCCGGCTGAACAGCGACGTGATCGGCGCGCAGCAGGCCCTCACGTCGACGCTGTCCTCGGTCGTATCGAGCACCCTGCAGCTCATTCTCGTGTTGGCCGCGATGTTCTTCTACTCGTGGCAGGTCACGGTCATCGTGCTCGTACTGATCCCGGCGTTCTTGTACCCGGCGCGCCGGGTAGGCCGCCGGCTCCAGCGGCTCACCAGGGAGTCGATGCAGCTAGACGCCCAGCTGGGCTCGACGATGACGGAGCGGTTCAACGTGGCGGGGGCCATGCTGGCCAAGCTGTACGGCCGCCCGGCAGAGGAGCTCGGCATGTTCTCCGGCCGGGCGGCGCGGGTCAGGGACATCGGCGTGCTCACCGCGCTGTGGGGCAGCGCGCTGGTGACCGGGCTGAGCCTGCTCGCGACCATGTCGCAATCGGTGGCGTACGGACTCGGGGGCGAACTGGTCATTCACGGCACCCTCCAGATTGGCAGCATGGTGGCCCTCGCCACCTTGCTGACCCGGCTGTACGGGCCGATCACCTCGCTGTCGAACGTGCAGGTCAACTACATGACCGCCCTGGTCAGCTTCGACCGGGTGTTCGAGGTACTCGACCTGAAGCCGCTGATCGACGAGAGGCCGGACGCTACGCCGCTCCCGGCGGCCGATCCGGGCGGGTCCGCGCTGGCGCCGGACATCCAGTTCGACCACGTTAGCTTCCGGTATCCGACGGCTTCGGAGGTCTCGCTGGCCTCGCTGGAGTCCATCGCGCTGCCGGTGCCTGAGCGAGCGGGGCCGGGCCAGCAGGCCCTGACCGACGTCAGCTTCCGCGCGCCTGCCGGGAAGCTCACAGCGCTAGTCGGGCCGTCCGGCGCGGGCAAGACGACGATCACGCACCTGGTGGCGCGGCTGTACGACCCGACCAGTGGGGTGGTATCCATCGGCGGGACCGACATCCGGCACGTCACGCTGGCATCGCTGCACGAGGTCGTCGGCGTGGTGACCCAGGACGCGCACATGTATCACGACACGATCCGCGCCAACCTGTTGTACGCGCGCCCCGAGGCCACCGAGCACGAGCTCATCCTCGCCTGCCAGGCCGCCCAAATCTGGGACCTGGTGGCGGTGCTGCCAGACGGCCTGGACACCGTCGTCGGGGACCGGGGCTACCGGCTGTCCGGCGGCGAGAAGCAGCGAGTCGCGCTGGCCAGGCTGCTGCTCAAGGCGCCGTCGGTGGTTGTGCTCGACGAGGCCACCGCCCACCTGGACTCGGAGTCCGAGTCGGCGGTGCAGCGCGCGCTGAAGACCGCCCTGGCCGGCCGTACCTCGCTGGTGATCGCCCACCGGCTGTCGACCGTCCGGGATGCGGACCAGATCCTGGTGATCGACGGCGGCCGGGTGGTCGAGGCGGGCAAGCACGTGGACCTGCTCAAGTCGGGGGGCCTGTACGCCGACCTCTACCGGACCCAGTTCGCCCGTCAGGAGACGGTCACGGCAGGCCAGGCCGCCACGCGCGTCTCAGTCTAGGTAGCCAACGCGCCGCAGGTCCGGCCCGGCAACGGACTCGATCTCGTCCAGCTGCGCCGGGGACAGCAGGCGTCGCCAGGATCCCGGCTCGAGGTCGGCCGCGCCATCCCGCTGGCTGGCCGCCAGTTGCGCCTTGCCGACCGCGCCGCCGAGGAAGGCCGACAGCGCGGCGGCGGTCGCGGCGGGCTGGCCGACGACGTTCTCATACCGCAGCGTCGTGAGCTGATCGGCGGACATGGCCGCCCGCAGCCGCGCCATCGCCCGGACCGAGCCGCGCCAGCGCAGAGCGCACCTGCCCACCGTGCTCAGCCGCGGCCACATGGCCAGATCCTGCTCGGTCTCCACGCCCAGGAACGGATTAGGGAACTCGGTCTCGACGTTGGCGACACCCGACTTGAACCAGCCAAGCTCCTGAGGGTCGGCGAGCATGCCCGCGACCACGTCCCGGCCGTCGCGGACGATCTGCACGAGCCGGGCGTCGGGGAACGCAGCAACCAGGGCGGCAGCGCAGTACATCAGGTCCGGGCTCGCATCGCCGTATCTGACGATCTCGCGCTCGGCGACGCAGCACGCCGGGCCGGTCACGTGGCCTGCTTGCCGGCACACCGGCGAGCAGGCCAGGCAGCCGTGCGGGGTGACCAGCCAGGCCTGCGCGAACGCGTCGCGCAGTACCGTGGCCGCCGCTTCGCCGCGGCCACGCTGGATCGACGGGCTGCGGGCAAAGGCGTAGACCACGCTCTGGACGGCGTCCTGGCCGATCGTCACGTGAAAGCCGGGCGACCGCTTCAGCGCGCAGCCCACCAGATTGGTGCCGGAGTGCGGCGCGCCGAGGATGAAGACCGGCTGGTGGACCTTGCGGCCGTTAACGACCAGAATGTGCGGGCGAGGTGGCATGGCTAGCCAACAGTCTGTCATTGCCGGTGCTATGCCCGGCCCTCCCGCCCCGACCGGCGTGAACGCCGGGGCGGGCGGGCTATGCAGAGTCCGTGGCGGCCGCGCTGTCCAGCGGCGCGCCATTGTGGTCAGAGTCAGCCAGGTCGGCCACCAGGTCGGGGCGCGCGCCGTCGCAGTCGGTCATGACCCGGCGGCTGTGGCCGGTGGCGTGCCCCTCGAGGTTCAGCGCGGCCTGGATCAGCGGCACGTGACTGAACGCCTGCGGCGTGTTGCCCACCTGGCGCCGGTAGCGCGGGTCGTACTCCTCGCTCAGCAGCCCAAGATCATTGCGCAGGGCCAGCAGGCGCTCGAAGACGGCCACCGCGTCGTCATGCTCGCCGATCAGGTGCAGCGCGTTGACCAGCCAGAAGCTGCACGCGAGGAACGCCCCCTCCGCGCCGGGCAGGCCGTCCACGTTAGTCGCGCCGGCGGCACCGCCCGCCTGCGTGTAACGCAGCATGAGGCCGTCTCGCATGAGCTCACGCCGTAGCACGCGGACCGTGGAGACCACCCTCGGGTCGTCTGGCGGGAGGAAACCCACCTCAGCGATCAGCAGCACCGAGGAGTCAAGCTCGGTGCTCCCGTAGTACTGGGTGAACACGCCGCGGCTCGGGTCGTAACCCTGGTCGAGGACCTGCTCATGGATCTGGTCCCTGATCTCGCGCCAGCGCTGCAGCGGTCCCGGGTTGCCCTGCTCGATGAGGTGGATGGCCCGATCGAAGGCCACCCAGGCCATCACCTTGGAGTGCACGAAGTGCCGCCGCGGCCCGCGCACTTCCCAGATGCCCTCGTCCGGCTCGTCCCAGTGCTTCTCCAGGAAATCCAGCAGCTTCCGCTGCAGGCTCCAGGTGTGCTTGTCGAAGCCGAGGCCAGCCTGGCG
>JASHSZ010000117.1 GCA_030040815.1 Streptosporangiaceae bacterium | reverse complement strand
ACCGCGCTTCGCCAGCGGGCGTGGGCCGCGTCGTCTCGTAGCGTCGGCGCGAACCGTCGGTCCAGCTGCCAGGTGGCGGCGAGCTCTGCCTGTGACGACCAGACACCAGTGGCCAGGCCGGCCAGGAACGCCGCGCCCAGCGCGGTCGTCTCCGTCACCACCGGCCGCTCGACCGGCCGCTGAATCTGGTCGGCCTGCAATTGCAGCAGCAGATCGTTGGTGCTGGCCCCGCCGTCGGCCCGCAGCGCCGGGTACGCGGCCGCGCTGCTGGCTTCGCCGCCGCGAGCCGCCGCCTCGGCTGTCATCACGTCGACCACGTCGCGCACCTCAAAGGCGATGGCTTCCAGGGCGGCCCGGACGAGGTGCGCCCTGGTGGTGCCCCGGGTGAGGCCGAACATGGCACCCCGGGCATCGGGATCCCAGTCGGGTGCGCCGAGTCCCGTCAGCGCCGGCACGAACACCACGCCGCCGGAGTCCGGCACGGAGCGAGCAAGCGCCTCGCTCTGCGCGGCGTTGTCCAGCAGCCCTAGCCCGTCGCGCAGCCACTGGATTGCCGCTCCCGTCACGAATACCGACCCTTCGAGCGCGTACGTCAGCTCACCCGACGGCGCGAGCCAGGCGACCGTGGACAGCAGGCCGGCGGCCGAGCGCACCACGAGGGACCCGGTGTTGACCAGCACGAACGAGCCCGTGCCGTAGGTGCACTTGGTCGCCCCGGGGTCGAAGCATGCCTGCCCGAACAGTGCCGCCTGCTGGTCCCCGGCGATGCCCGCGATCGGCAGCGACAGGCCGAGGAATGCGTCCGGATCGGTCTGGCCCGCCACCCCGGTCGAGGGCACCACCTCGGGCAGGGCGTGCGGCGGGACACCGAACAACTCGCACAGTTCGGCGGACCACTGACCGGTTTCCAGGTCGAACAGCAGCGTCCGGGACGCGTTGGACGCGTCGCACACGTGCCGCCGCCCGCCGGTCAGCCGGGCGATCAGGTAGGAGTCCACCGTCCCGACCGCCAGGGAGCCGTCTGTCACGCCCGCCCAGATGTCGGGCTCGTGCTCCGCCAGCCAGGTCAGCTTTGTCGCGGTGAAATACGGATCCAGGCGCAACCCGGTCAGCGCGGCGATCCGCGGCTCGTACCCGATGTCCCGCAGCGCCGCGCAGATCGCCGCCGTGCGCCGGTCCTGCCAGACGATGGCCCGCCGCGGCGCAGCGAGCGTCGCCCGGTCCCAGATCACCGCTGTCTCGCGCTGGTTGGTGATGCCGACGCAGGCGAGGGCCGGCGCCCCGGCCGCCTCGATGGCCTGCGCGGCGGCGGCGAGTGTCGCCTGCCAGATGCCCTCCGGGAGGTGCTCGACCCAGCCAGGCTGCGGGAAATACTGCCGGAACTCCCGGTATCCACGGCCCGCGATGGCGCCGGATTCGGTGATGATGGCAGCGGTGACGCCAGTCGTGCCGGCGTCGATCGCCAGTACGGTCATGACCACTAGTGTGGTGGCAGGCAGCGCGAGAGGGGACTAACTGCATGCGAGTCGGAGTGCTTACCGGCGGCGGTGACTGCCCCGGCCTGAACGCCGTCATCCGCGCGGTCGTGCGGACCGGCGTCGCCGAGCACGATATGGAGTTCATCGGCTTCAAGGACGGCTGGCGGGGTCCGCTCGAGGGCGACACGATGATGCTCGACGTGGCGGCGGTCCGCGGCATCCTCCCCCGCGGCGGCACAATCCTCGGAACTTCCCGCACCAACCCGGTCGCGGCGACCAACACCGTCGATGGCAAGTCGGGCATCGAGCGGGTGCTGGAGAACCTGGACAGCCTCGGCGTCGATGCGCTGGTCGCCATCGGCGGCGAGGACACTCTCGGGGCGGCCAGCAAGCTGTACGCGGCCGGTGGCAACGTGGTCGGCGTGCCCAAGACCATCGACAACGACCTCGGCGCCACCGACTTCACCTTCGGGTTTGATACCGCGGTGAACATCGCGATGGAGGCGATCGACCGGCTGCACACCACGGCCGAGAGCCACCACCGGGCGCTGATCGTCGAGGTCATGGGCCGCAGCGCCGGGTGGATCGCGCTGCACGCCGGGATGGCTGGCGGCGCGAACGTGATCCTGATCCCGGAGAAGCCCTTCGATCTGGAGCAGGTATGCGAGTACGTCCAGCACCGGTTCCGGAGTCAGTACGCGCCCATCGTGGTCGTGTCCGAGGGCGCGCACCCGAAGTCGCTGGACGAGGCCATCGCCGGGCAGGAAGTGGACCAGTTTGGTCACGTCCGGTTCGGCGGAGTCGGGCAGATGCTGGCCGCCGAGATCGAGCGCCGCACCGGCAAGGAGGCCAGGGTCGCGGTGCTCGGGCACATCCAGCGGGGCGGCACGCCTACGGCGTTCGACCGGGTGCTGGCCACTCGCTTCGGAGTGCAGGCGAGCCGTGCTGTCGCCGATGGCGCGTTCGGCACCATGGTGGCGCTGCGCGGCACCAACATCGTCCGGGTGCCGATCGCGGAGGCAACCGCTGAGCTGAAGCTGGTGCCGCCGGAGCGGTACGCCGAGGCCGAGGTCTTCTTCGGCTGACGATCGCTCAGAGCGCCGCCTGACGGGCGCGGAACGCGGCCGCCTTCACGCGGTTCTGACAGGACGTGGAGCAGAACCGGCGGGTGCCGTTGCGGGAGACGTCCACGTAGACGCGGTCGCAGCGGGGTGCGGTGCACACGCCCAGCCGGTCGTAGGAGTCCGTCCCGAGCACGATGGCCAGCCCGGTGGCGCAGCCGGCGGCCCAGCCCTTGGGTATCGAGTCGTCTCGGCCGTGGAAGTGCAGGTGCCACGGCTCGCCGTCGTGCCGGTCCAGCTGCGGTCGCGCGCCCGTCGCGGCGAGCAGCTCGTTAACCTGACGCGCTGCCGCATCAAGCTGACCGGTGTCGGCAGCGGTAAAGACGGTACGCAGCCGCGCAGCCGTGGCAGCGAGCTCGGCTGCTTCCCGTTCGGTCACCAGGCGCGTGGCTGGCTGACCTTCGCGCAGCGCCGCGGTGACGGCGGCGGCGAGGCTGTGGCCGGTCGGCGGGTCGTACTCGCGTCCGCGCGCTTCGCCAGCAGTCAGCGCGTTGACAAGACTGACCGCAACCGTGACGATGACATCCACGTGACTGGTGAAATTCACTTGACCAGTTATGTCCTTCTGGCTAGCGTGACTGGCGAAATAATATGTGCCAGTCACGTAGGAAGCGAGGAGCTCATGTCCGCGACGGACGCCGACGCGACGATCAGCCAAGATGCGGCCCGCAGCTGGATTGATCGGTGGGACGCCCAGCAGCAGGTGTACCTGCCGGACCGGGAGGACCGGTTCACCGTGATCATCGACGCCGTTGCGGAGGTCGCCGGGCGTCCCGACCCGCTGGTGCTCGATCTCGGCAGCGGGCCCGGCTCGCTGGCGGTCCGGCTGCTGCAGCGGCTGCCGCGCGCGACGGTACTGGCGATCGACGCTGACCCGCTTACCCTGGCGCTCGGCCGCAGCGCGTTCGCCGACGTCGCCGGGCTAGCGTTTTGCGACCTGGACCTGCGCACGGCTGGCTGGTCCGCGGGCCTCGGGCTGGACCGAGCGCCGGATGCGGCGGTGAGCACGACGGCGCTGCACTGGCTGCCGCAGGCTGCGCTCACCGCACTGTATGCGGAGCTGTCGGGCCTGCTGCGGCCGGGCGGCGTGCTGCTGAACGGCGACCACCTGCGCGAGGACGACGCCGCCCCGGGGTTGCAGCGGCTGGAGCGCGCGCTGCTCGAGCGCGAGGAACGGCGCCGGTTCCCCGTCGGCCACGCCGAGAGCTGGACGGACTGGTGGGCCGCGGCCGCGGCCGATCCGGCGCTTGCCCCGCTTGCAGTCGAGCGTGCGGCCAGAGCGGTGGACTCGCAGCATCATGGCTCGCCCGCCGGCCAGCTCAGCGTGCACGTCCTGGCTTTGCGGGCGGCCGGGTTTGCCGAGGTTGGCACGCTCTGGCAGCGCGGGGAGAACCGCGTGCTGTGCGGGATCGCCGCCAGCGCGGTGGCACACTGAGGTAATGACAGCGCCGTCGGTTGCCAGCAAGGCCGAGCCTGGCGTGATCGACGGGCGGTACGAGCCGTGCGTGCTGCTCAAGCTCGGCGAGATCGTGCTCAAGGGCCGGAACCGCCAGCAGTTCGAGCGGCTGTTGCACGAGAACATCCGGCGGGCCGTCAAGGACACGGGGATCGACCTGCGCGTCTGGCAGCGTGAGGGCGTGATCGTGTTGCGGGTCGCCGGCGCGGACGCCGGCGGGCTGGCGGCCGAGACGGCCGTCAGCCTGGTGGCCGACCGGATGACCCAGGTCATGGGCGTTGCCAGGGTGTGCCGGGCGGTCCGGGTTGCCAAGGACCCGGCGGCGGCCACGGCGGCGGCAGTGGATCTGATGGCCGGCTGCGCCGGCTCGTTCGCGGTCCGGGCACGGCGTCGGGACAAGCGCTTCCCGGTCACCTCCGCGGAGCTCGCGATCCGGATCGGCAGCCGGGTTCAGCAGGAGTACGGCTACCCGGTGAACCTGCGGACGCCGGACACAACCGTGTTCGTGGAGGTGGATCAGCACGAGGTCTTCGTGTTCACTCAGGGCTGGCCGGGGCAGGGCGGGCTGCCGGTCGGCATGAGCGGGCGCGCGCTCGTGCTGATGTCCGGCGGGATCGACTCGCCCGTTGCTGCATACCGGATGATGCGCCGCGGGCTGCGGTGCAGCTTCCTGCACTTCTCCGGGATGCCGCTGACCGGGCCGGAGTCGGTGTACAAGGCCTACGGCCTGACCCGTCAGCTCGACCGGTTCCAGCAGGATTCCCGGCTGTTTGTCGTCGCGTTCGGCACCGCGCAGCGACGGCTGGCTTCGTCGGGGGCCGGTCGGCTGCAGATCATGGCGCAGCGGCGGCTGATGCTCAAGACCGGCGCTGCGCTCGCCACGCGGCTGCGCGCGGCTGCGCTCGTGACTGGCGACTCGCTGGGTCAGGTGAGCAGCCAGACCCTCACCAACATCACTGCCCTCGACGACGCCGTGCCGCTGCCGATCCTGCGACCGCTGATCGGCCTGGACAAGGCGGAGATCATCACCGAGGCCCGCCGGATCGACACGCTGGCGATCTCCGAGCTGCCGGACCAGGACTGCTGCTCGCTGCTGACCCCCAGGCAGGTGGAGACGAGGGCGCGGATCGAGGATTTGCGCCGGATCGAGGCGCGGCTGGATGCGGACGACCTCGCCGAGGAACTCGCGGCAGCGGCCCAGGAACACCGGCCCGGCCGGGCCTGACCGGCGCGTTCGCGGTCGGGGTCAGGTGCCGATGCCGGACTCGGACAGCGCCTGACCGAGCTGACCTGTCCAGATCACTGCCTCGCCGCCGAGGCGCGTCAGAATCGCGCCGCTTGCCCACACCGACCGGGTACCGTCGGCCAGCGCGACGTCGCTGACGCTGCCGTCGGCCAGCCAGGATTGCGCGGTGACTACGGGCCACCCGCCTGGGGTTGCTGACACCTGCAGGATCAAGCCGGCCGCCGAGGCGTCCGAGGGTGTCGCCGTGACGAGCACGGTGCCCTCGGCGCCTGCGGCGAGCCGCCCTGCCCAGGCGTTGATCTGCGTCACGAGACTGGTCCAGCCGACGCCGTTCCAGTGCAGCAGCACGAGCCGGGCGCCATCGGCGACGTCCGCCTTCGTGCCGAGAACCCACACGTTGGCTGGCGAGACCGCGAGGATGTCGCGCGGCTGGACGCCGTCTAGATCGTCGCCGGTCGGCACCGGCTGCCAGCTGGTGCCGTCGTAGTGCAGGATCGAGTACGACGCAGAGCTGGCGGCGATTGCCCAGACGTCGCTGTCCGAATCTGCGCTCGCCCGGACAACCGAGGCTGCCAGTCCGGTTATCCGCTGCCACGAATAGCCGTCGAAGTGCCACGTTCCCACGTCGCTCGTGCCATCTGCGGTGGTGCCGAAGACCCAGACGTCGGACGGGCTGATAGCGGTCAGCCCGGTGATCTGGCCGTGCTGCCATCGCTTCGCAACCGTCCACTGCCAGCCGTCGTAGTGCAGCAGGTACTGGCCGTACTGACTGGCTGCCCAGACGTCGGTGCTCGAGGTGGCGCTCGCGTCGCTGATGAAGCTGGTCAGGCCGGACGGCAGCGCCACGGTCGTCAGCTGCGTACCGTTCCACAGGGTCGCCACCGGCACGCTCGGCCCGCCCGGATTGCTGCCGCCGAGCAGCCAGGCGGAGGTGGGACCGGTACGAACGATCACCGAGTATCCGGACGCGTTGGCCGGCTGGCCGTAGTGGTGTCCTGCGGACAGCCGGAAGGCAGCGCCGGCCGTGGTGACCGGCGAGCCGTGACCGCCGGCCACCACGCTGGTCGACCGCGCCTGCTGCGGCGAAGCGACCGCCGGGCGGGGACCATCCGGCCGGATGGCCAGGCCCGTCAGGAACACCGCCACCGCAGCGCAGGCGGCGACACGTCCCGGCACGGCCACGGTGGGGCGGATCCTCAGCATCGACGTCTCCGCGGGTCTGCTGATCGGCGGGTTCCTGGCTGGCGGGGACCCGCGGGGTGTGCGCAGTCGCCTATGTGGCTGGCACTTAACGTCCAGGTCAACTATGTCCCAAGAATACGGCACATCGGCATGCCCAGCGTGGATCATGGCCGCAGGGGACAGGGCCGATCGTCCTCCACGCGCTCGCGCGGTGGCGGGGGATCGTCCCGAGGCAGCTGGTCGGGCTGCCGCGGGGGCTCGGGGGCTCGGCGGTCGCCTCTGCACGCTACACAGCGACCGCGGTCAGGGACCCGGCCTGGGTGACGGCACGGCCGAGCAGCTCTGACAGCGACCGAACGGCCGCCGCCAGCTCGCCGATGTCCGCGCCGGTAAGCGCCTGGTCGCCGTCACAGAGCGCGGCCGCCGGGTGCGGATGGACGTCGACGATGATGCCGTCCGCGCCCACGGCGATCGCCGCACGGCTAAGCGGCAGGACGAGGTCACGGCGGCCGCCCGAGTGGGAGGGGTCCACGATGACGGGCAGGTGCGACAGTCGCTGCGCGACCGGGACGGCGCTGATGTCGAGGGTGTTGCGAGTCGCGGTCTCGAACGTCCGGATCCCGCGCTCGCACAGCACGATGTCCAGGTTGCCGCGCTGAGCGATGTACTCCGCGGCCATCAGCCACTCCTCGATCGTGGCATTCATGCCGCGCTTGAGCAGCACCGGCTTGGTGGCCGAGCCGACGGCTTGCAGCAAGGCGAAGTTGTGCATGCTCCGGGTGCCGACCTGCAGCATGTCGGCGTAGGAGGCCACCAGGTCCACCGAGGCCGGGTCGATGACCTCGGTCACAACAGGCAGACCGGTCTCCGCCCTGACGTCCGCGAGGATGCGCAGCCCAGCCTCGCCGAGTCCCTGGAAGGCGTACGGCGAGGTCCGGGGCTTGAACGCGCCGCCACGCAGCAAACAGGCGCCTGCCGACTGCGCCAGCAGCGCCGCCGCCAGGGTCTGGTCTGGCGTCTCGACGGTGCACGGGCCCGCGATGACGGTGAGCTGACCGGGGCCGATCGGCACCCCGGCGACAGTGACGGTTGACCGGCCCGGGTGGTTCTCCCGGCTGACCAGCTTGTAGGGCACGGAGATGCGGATGACGTCGCTCACACCGCGGTAGCTGCGCAGGTTCAGCGCGCCAAACTCGTCCACTTCGCCGACCAGGCCGATGATCGTGCGAGACAGGCCACGGCTGACGAACGCCTCACCGCCCGCCGCGGCGACGAGCGTGACGATCTGCTCGATGTCGGCCTGCGTGGCCTCCGGGGCCATCACCACCACCATCGCGTCCTCCCTGGTCCCGACATGACAAAAGCCCCAGGCCGTTGGCCCGGGGCTCGGAGTGCGGATCGCTCGCGTCAGCACATGGCGTGGCGGGCGACCGACCGGGAACCGGGCCGGCAGCCGAAGCCAAACCACCACTGGTGACGCATGCCGGACAGCGTAGCGCACCGCTGCCGCCGCCCGCTGCCCGGTGGGGGCACGAAGGCAGCATGCGCCGGGGTGGCAAGATGGCTGCACTGCCCCGGCCGCCGGCGGACATCGCGGAGGGCTGCGGCAGCGAACAGGAAGGGGCAGGTCAGCAGGACATGGCGGATGAGCCGGTGCTGCCGCCGGGTCAGTACATACCGCGGACGCTGCCGGTGCTGCACTACGGCCCGATCCCTGCCTTCGACCCGGCGACCTGGCACCTGCGGATCTTCGGGGCGACCGAGTCGGCCCGCGAGACGCGGCTGCGCTGGACCGACGTCGCGGCGCTGCCGGTCAGCGAGCTGACGGCCGACTTCCACTGCGTGACGAAGTTCACCGTGCCCGGCCTCACCTGGGCAGGCATCCCGGCCACGGAACTGCTGTGCCGCTTCCCGCCGGCCGCCGCGGTGACGCACGTGATGATCTGGGCTGACTTCGGCTACAGCGCGAACGTCCGGATCGGCGATTTCGCGGCGGAGACGACGCTGCTAGCCACCCACCACGCCGGAGCGCCGCTGACCCCCGAGCATGGCTACCCCCTCCGCCTGGTCGTGCCGCACCTATACGCGTTCAAGAGCGTCAAGTGGGTGCGCGCTATCGAGTACATGACCGTGGACCGACGCGGTTTCTGGGAGGAGCGCGGCTACCACAACACCGCCGACCCGTGGCGCGAGCAGCGTTACTCCTATCAGGAACTGGACGGCGAGGGCCCGCCGCTGTAGCCCGACAGCAGACCCTGGCTAGAGATACCCGATAGTGATGGTGATGGTCGTGCCCGGCGGCGCCTGGCCGGTGGGCGAGTAGCTGGTGACGGTCTGGCCGATGAGGCCCTGGCTGACCTGCACGTTGAAGCCAGCCGCCTGCAGTACGGTCTCGGCCTGGCTGGCAGTCATCCCCTGGACGTCCGGAATAGCGACCCCGCCCTGACCGGTCGACACCTGCAACGTGACGACTTCGCCCGACGTAATTGCCGTGCCCGGGCTGGGAGACTGGCCGGTCACCGTGCCCGCGGGCTGCGCGCTGGTGTTGTCGGCGACCGGGTTGATGCTGTAGCCGCCAGCCGCGGCAGCGGCTTGCGCGGTGGCGATCTGCTGGCCGACGAAGTTCGGCAGCGGCGGCCCCTCACTCACCACCAGCTGAACCGGCTTGTTCTTGGGCCAGCGCTGGTAGGCAGGCGGATTGGTCGACACCACGAGTCCGGTGCCAATGCTCGCGGACGTCTGATAGCTGGGCTTGCTGACCTTCAGACCGGCCGCCTCAACCCCCTGCTCGGCCTGCGCGAGGCTCTCTCCCGTCACTGACGGCATGGTGACCATGACAGGCCCGAGCGACGGGATGATGTCGACCGTGCCGCCGTGCGCGATCCGGTCCCCGGCCGGCGGGTCGGTGCCGATGACCTGCCCTGCCGGGACGGAGTAGCTGTTCCTGCCAGGCCCGATCACCGCATGCAGGCCCGCGTTCGTCAGGTCGCCACTCGCCGTGCTCACGGTCATGTCGGCGACCGACGGGACGGTGGTGTCCTGACCCACGGCGAGCCACCACGCGAGCCCGCTCGCCGCCAGGACAGCCACCCCAATGGCCAGCACGATGACGATGCGGCGGCTGAACAGCCAGCGCTGCAGCCCGGGCTCGTGGTAGGGCCGTTCGCCCCGGCGTCCTGGCCTGCCGCGGTAGCCGCTCGCGAGGTCTGCCTCCGCGCCCACCGGGACGACCAGGGTGCGATTGGCAGCCGAGGAGCCGTTGAGCGGGTATTGCGCTACGCCAGGTCCGTAGGACTGCCCTACCGTGACCAGGCCTGCTCCGTTGGCGACGCCTGCCAGCCCGGCGCGCGCCGCCAGTCGGGCTGTCTCGGCCGCACTGGCGCTGGCGTCGGCTCCGTTCGCCGCTGCGCCGTCGGCACCTGGCTGACCCGCCGGGCCGGCGACCGGCAGGTCGCGCCTGGTCACCGGCGGCAGCGGCAGGCCGCGGCGGACCTCCCTGATCGCGTGCAGGTAGTGCCTGGCGTCTGCGGGCCGCAGTTCCGGGTCACGGCTCGTGGCGAGCGCGACCAGGGCGTCCAGCGCGGGCGGCAGGTCGGGGTTCACGCTCGACGGAGCCGGGACGACGGAGTTGACATGCTGGTAGGCGACCGCCAGCGGCGTTTCGCCGGTGTGCGGCTGCTGGCCGGTCAGCATCTCGAACAGCATGACGCCGGCGGCGTACACGTCGCTTCGCTGGTCGGCCGCGTTGCTGGTCACCTGCTCCGGCGCCAGATAGGCAGCGGTGCCGATCAGCAGCCCGGACCGGGTGTGCCTGATCCCGGACTCGGCCCTGGCCAGGCCGAAGTCGGCTACCTTCACCGAGCTGCCGTTGCCGAGCAGGACGTTCTCCGGCTTGACGTCCCGGTGGACGATGCCGGCGTCGTGCGCCGCGGCAAGCCCAGCCAGCACCCGCTCGATAATGTCGAGCGCCTCGCGCGGGTTCAGCCTGCCACGGGCGACCAGCAGCTCACGCAGGGTCGGGCCGGGCACGTACTCCATGGCGATGTAGTTGAGGTCCCCAGTGGAGCCCTGGTCGAACACCGCCACGACGTTAGGGCTGGACAGCCGGGCGACGGCACGCGCCTCGCCGATGAACCTGTCGACGAACTCCCGGTCCCTGGCGAGCTCGGGATGGGCGATCTTCAGCGCGATCGTACGCTCGAGCCGGACGTCGCGGGCTAGGTAGACCGTCGCCATGCCACCGCGCGCGACATGCGACTCGACGAGGTATCTGCCGTCGAGTAGCTGCCCTATCGGGGCCGACAAGGTCACATCCATCGGGAAAAAAAGTTCACCCTCTCGCCCAGGTCAGAGAATAAGAATCGAACACCCGGCGCTGTTGTCCGTGAACACGAGAGGGTGGTCGAATATCTTGGCGATGAAGGTCACGCACACAAGGTACGGTACTAGGTATCTGGCTCTTTACAGGACGGTTGACGGCAAGCAGAAGTCAGCCGGTACCTCTCGGAGCGCACCGAAGCAGAGGCCGCCCACATGGAGGCCAAGGCTAAGGTGCTGCGGGGGATCGACCCCAGCGTGCCCGAGACGACGGTCTGCCCCGGCCAGGTCGTCGGCCAGGTCACTCTCGACAGCTACTGCTGGCCGTGGATCAAGCGGCACGACGTGAGCCATAACACCATCCTCAGCTACACGTCGGCCCTGCAGAAGTGGATCGTCCCCCGCTTCGGCGCCATGGCGATGGGCGAGATCGGCACCGGCGACATGGCGGAGTTCCTCCGGGAGCACGACAAGCTCGGCCAGCACGAGCGGACGAAGAAGCTCAAGGCCATCCTGTCGGCGCTCTTCCAGGTAGCGGCCGAGGACAAGAGCGTCCCCGAGGTCAAGGTCAACCCCGTCCGGGGATCAGGCTCAAGAAGTTGGCCCGCTAGCGCCGCAAAGCCTTTCCCGCGAGGAGTACGCGAAGTTCCTGGTCGAGCTGGACGAGCACTGGCACCTTCTCTGCGATTTCATCGTCGGGTCCGGCCT
>JASHSZ010000116.1 GCA_030040815.1 Streptosporangiaceae bacterium | reverse complement strand
CGGTGATTTTCACCTCCGCAGCCCGCCCGCACCGAATACCCCCGCCGCGGCCGGCACACGGCGACGCCGGGCGCCGGACCCCGCAGATTACGCCGCGCGACACTGGACCAGCGGCAGCCGGAAGCCAGGGTGGCTCGCGTTCGGTGGATGCTCGCTGTTGCCGCCGGGCTCGCGGTAAGAATCACGTTTCAGGCATGCGGCGCGGGTACCGAGTCCAAAGATCGTGCCGGTTTCGCGCGAGCGCTCGCTCGGTGGCTCAGTAGTCCTGCGAGCGGCGAATTCTGGATGCGAAAAGGTCCCGGAGGCTGACGACCCCGCAAACCGCCCGCCCTTCCACGACAGGCAAGTGGCGGAACCCATTCAGGAGCATGATCTGGGCTGCCTCTTCGGCCGACATGTCCGGGCTGGCC
This sequence comes from Streptosporangiaceae bacterium, assembly GCA_030040815.1. Next base: position 3,415 of record JASHSZ010000116.1, on the reverse strand, counting down.
GAGTGAGGGTCGGGAGTCATCCACGCCGATACCAATGAAGCCGACAGGTCCAGCCCGGACGCGGCTGCACGCAACACGTCCCGCTCGGTGAGAATGCCGGCGAGGAAAGGGCCCTGCATGACAACAGCCGAGCCCACATTTGCCGTTAGCATCGCCGCCGCCGCCTCTGAAACCGGCGTGCCGGGCGTCGTCGCCGCCACGCGCGTGTTCATCAGGTCCCGCAGCATCATCGCGGGCTCAATCGCTCATGCCGCGAGCAGCTATCCACTGCCGCCCGCCTCGTCCAATTCCGCGTCACGGTAAGGGGTGGCTGGCCCAGCCAGCTCCTCGGACAGCATCCTCCACAGCGATCCAGCCCACGTAGACAAGCTTGGCCACTTCTTCCAGAAGACCTGCAGCGTCGTCTCGTCGAACTCGGCATGAGCGTGCTCTGGCGTCACTGCATCCCTGATCTCCTCGAAACGATGAATCAGCTCGAGGAACTCACCAGCTGCCTCATCCATCCAATCACCCTGGCCGCGAGTGTAACCCTGCCACCATCGCAAGGCGAGAGCCCTCCCGAGGTCCAGCCGCATCAGCGTGTATCAGCCCGCCGGTAGCTACCTCCGTCCCAGTTGACCGCCTGCATGGTCCGCATGAAGTGACCGGTCCAGTCGGACAAGGACGAGCCTGGCGGTTCTTGAGGGGGGCCGCCAGGCTTCCTCCTTACGACAGTACCGATCCAGCGGGGAACGGGGTTTTCTTCGCTCGCAGCCCCGCCCGGATGCGCGGTCCATTCCGCCGAGTGCTAAGAGCTCGGCTGATGCCGATCCCCGCATCCGCGGCATAAGCGATGGCACGAGCAAGCGCACGGCCACGTATCCCGGCAGCGAGGCAGCAGGACCGGGCCGACGCCAGGCACTGCCTCCCCGCGCGCTTGCGCCAGCAAGGCCGCGGTCGCCGTTCCCGCGTTCTCGCCCGTCGCGCTCATCCGCGCTGCGATCAGGCCGCTGACTATCGGCGTCGAGAACGACGTGCCACTCCACTTGGCCATGCCGTAGAACGCCCGGTCGCTGGGCGCGTACGGCCAGACCTGACACTCGTAGGTGCCCGTCGTGTACGCGTTGACCAGGTCCCTGCCGGGCGCATACACATCGACCCACGAGCCGAAGTTGCTGAAGGAGGCCCGGCCGCGCCAGTCGGCGCCGAGCGCGCCCACGGACACGACGTCAGCGAATGCAGCCGGCCAGCTAGGGCGCCGGCTACCGCTGTTACCGGCCGGCGCGATGCACACGGCGCCGCCATAGTGGCGCAACAGCCGCAGCCACTCCCCGAAGCCGATGAGCGGCAGATCGTGCCTGGACGGACACGCCAGGGTGACATGGAAGATGTCTGGTGCGAGCCCGAGCGCAGCCGTCAACCGCATGACCAGCTGGGATTCCAGCGTGCTGCCAGCGGCGAGGGATACCTTGGCGACGATGACGTCCGCGGCCGGCGCCATGCACCGCAGCACGCCAGCGACGAACGTCCCGTGCCCGGTGTACGGAGGGATGATCGCCGGAACGGCTGCATGGCCGGGAGTCGGCGGCTGGTAGGCCTCGTAGTCGGATGCCGGGTTCTCCACCCGAACGCCGGCGAGCCACGAGTGGTCTCTCCCCGCGTCCCTCAGCAAGCCAGTGTCAGCGATGTACACCAGCGCGCTGCCGCCGCCGTTGTCGCGGCACACGGGGGGGAAGGGCTCGGCGTCGAAGTACACCTCTTCGGGTTCGGTCGCTGGACAGCGCGACGGCTGCCCGTTAGCCACCGTCAGCACGTGATCCGGGCTCGCCACGCCCGGCCCGAAGCTCCCATCGATCGTTGCCAGCGCGGTCTGTACCAGAAACGGTCGTTCGTCCTCCTTCGGTGGCGGCGGTGCGAGGAGGACCACCCCGGCGATCACCGGCCTGACCGCCTGGTGTCCGTCTTGCCGCGGTTCCCGCAGTTCCTGCTCGGATGGTAAGCCGAGAACCTCGAGCACGCGCGGGAGGTACCGATCCTGCACGAGGATCTGACCCTCGGCATAGAGATAGTCGATCTGGTTGCCCTTGCGCGCGATGCCTATGGTGATCGGGCCAGCGCCTGCGCCCTCCCGTTGGTCGGGTTGCTGCTCGTTGCGAGCCGCAAAAGCACTGATGATTTGGTCAATCTCATTGACCACACGCGGCGGTAAGCCGTCACGCCAGTCATATGGCTGCTGTGTCATGCTCCACTCCTGAGTTCGAGAAGAAAACGGGGCGCCTGGTCCTATTCGGAGCGACCGCCCACCGCTCTAATACCACTGGCAGGAGGAGAAAGATCTGCATTTGGCCGACAGGGACTGCGATCTAGACTCTGGCCGTGGGCGGAGGGGCGGTCGCGCCTGGTCGGCATGACGCGGATGAGCTGCTGAAGCTGGCCCTGTCGCGGCCCCATGACGCGATCGCGCGAGCACGCGAGCTGCTGGCCGGCGACCCTGAGCCGCACCTCGCTTCGGTCGCGCATCAGGCAGCGGGAATTGTGCTGCGCGACATCGGGGATAGCCAGGCTGCCGTCGCCGAACTGCGCAGAGCACTCGCGGCAGCCCGCAAAGCCGGGTCAACCGAGCGCGAGGCCGGTGTTCTTGCGTCACTGGGCAGCGCGTTAGTGGACACCAACCAGACCGCCGCCGGGCTGGCGGCGCTGGACCGCGCTGTCGCGTTGTGCTCGGCGACTACGCCTCTAGGTCGCACGCTGCACCTGCGCGGCGTCGTGCTCTGGATGCTCGGTCGGTACTCGGCTGCCCTGGAGGACTTGCGCCGTGCTGTCAGCCTGCTGGAACGCGACGAGGATCTGATCTGGACGGCGCGTGCTGTCAGCGCTCGCGGGCTCGTCTACCTGGACCTGGGCTATCCCGCACGGGCGGACGCCGACTTCGCGTCGGCCGAACGGCTGTTCTCGCAGACCAGCCAGGAACTGGAGGCGATCTATGCGGTGCAGAACCGGGCGTCGGCTGCATTTCGGTCAGGGGATATTCCGGCAGCGCTGTCGCTGCTCGACGAAACTGCATCCAGGTACCGTCCGCTGAATGTTTTGCTCCCATCGCTCAGCCGGGATCGCTGCAACGTCCTGCTGGCCGCCGGGCTCAGCGGCGAGGCACTGGCGGACGCCGAGACAGCCTTAGCTGACATCGAGCAGGCCCGCGGTCCGGCTAGCTTGACCGCCGAGCTGTTGCTTACGGCCGCGAACTGCGCCCTCGCGGCTAACCGGCCGGAGGTGGCGATCCAGCGCGCCCGAGCAGCTCGGCGCCTCTTCCGAGTCCAGCACCGAGACTGGTTCGCCGCACACGCCGACCTGGCCATGGTGCAGGCCAGGTTTGCGCTAGGGCCCCTGACGGCTCACGTGCTACTGTCGGCGAGCCGAGCCGCCAGTCAGCTCGAAC
>JASHSZ010000115.1 GCA_030040815.1 Streptosporangiaceae bacterium | reverse complement strand
GTCGACGACGCTGATCACGTCGTCGCTTTCCTCCACGATCTTGCCCAGCTCCAGCCAGATGACCCGGTTGCAGGTGAGCTCGATCTCCTCGAGGTTGTGCGCCACCAAGAAGACGGTCCCGGCCTCGTCCCGCAGCTCCTGGATCCGGGCGTGGCTCTTGACCCGGAACTCCGCGTCCCCGGTGGCCAGGGCCTCGTCGATGAGAAGCACCTCATGACTCTTGGCCGCTGCGATGGCGAACCGCAGCCGGGAGCCCATGCCGGAGGAGTAGGTCTTCATGGTGAGGTCGATGAAGTCGCCGACGCCAGAAAAGTCGACGATGCTCTGATACCGCTCCTTGGTCTCCTGTTTCGACATGCCCATGGCCAGGCAGCCAAGGATCACGTTGCGCTCCCCGGTCAGGTCCTCCAGCAGCGCCGCGTTGACGCCGAGCAGCGCCGCCCCTCCGGTGGTGTAGACGTTGCCCTGCTCGGCCGGCAGCAGGCCGGCGATCGCGCGGAGTAGCGTGGACTTGCCGGAGCCGTTGCGGCCGATCACGCCAACGGCGTCACCGCGGTTGATCACGAATGACATACCGCGGATGGCGTGCACCTCGCGGATGGACGCCCGCCGCTTGCGGCCGAGGATGCGCAGCAGCGCCGCCGCGCCGGTACCCCGGTCATGCCCGCGGCCGTAAATCTTGTACACGACGTGCAGGTCATCGACGATCACCATCGGATCAGCCACGGCCGTAGCCCGTCTCTGCGCGCCAGAAGAAGAAGAAGCCCACGACCAGCGCGAGAACGGCCCAGCCGGCCGCGTAGTCCCAGAGGTGCGCCGGGTTCACGATGGCGTGGCAGTACGCGCTGTCATACAGGTACCTGGTAGGCGTGCCGCTCGCCTGGCCGAACTTATGCCAGGCCATGCACAGCGCCTGGTTGTAGGGCTTGCTGCCGGGGGCGCTCTCCCGCTGGCTGGCCATCAGCGCGTCGCGTATCAGCGTGATGTACAGCGCGGCCGGATTGACCTGCAGCAGCGCCTTGCCCGCGGCGCCCACGTCGAGCGCCGAGATGCTGAAGATCACGCCGGACACGTACAGCCAGGTCCTGGTCAGGAACGGCAGCAGCTGACTGACGTCGTTCACGTGCGCGCTCATCCGGGCGACGAGCAGACCGCAGCCGATGTTAAAGAACATCTGCAGCGCCAGGGCGGGGATGGCGAGCAGCCAGTACCAGCTCACTGGCTCGCCGGTCGCCAGCAGGATCGGGACCAGTACAGCCAGCGACAGCGCCATCTGCTGCAGTTCGATGACCACGTAGCCGAGCGGGAGCGCCGCGCGCGGGAACTGCAGCGCCCGGATCAGGTCGATGTTGTCCTGCATCACCGAGGAGGTGGAGATGAACGACCGCTGGGTGAAGTTGAAGACGAAGACCCCGGTCACCACGAAGCCGAGGTAGTTCGGGATGCCCCGGCTGATGTGCAGCAGTTCGCCGAAAACCAAGAAGTAGACCCCCGCGTTGAGCAGCGGGGTCAGCACCTGCCACAGCTGGCCGAGCCTGGCCTCGGTGTACAGCGCGATGTTGCGTGCGGTGGCGAAGGCGATGATGAAATGCCGCCGCTGCCACAGCTGACCCAGGTACTCCGGCACCGTCGGCCGCTTGGCGCTCGGCCGCAGGCCATACAGCCGGGCCAGGTCAGCCAGCGACTCCCCAGTTGCCTGCGCCGCCGCGACGTCCCCCAGGTCGAGATGGCCGGGGCCGGCCACACGACCCGCGACGGGCCCGCCGTCGGCACCCTGCCGCGCCCGCAGCGGTGTCTTCTGGTTCGTCACGCCGTCCTCCTGCCGGAGGGTGAGTTGTGCGGTGCAACTATCACGCCCGAGACTGTACCATCCCTACGGTTGTGCGGTACAACTGTTGCTATGGACAACGTCCCGCCCGAGGATGCCGAACTGGAGCTCCTCCTCACGCGGCTGTTGCGGATGGTATCGCCTGCGGCCACCGCCCACGGCAGCGTGTTGCCTGACCAGTCCGGGCCCGCGTCCGGCGGGCATGTGAACCCCGGTCCTGATGGGCCAGAGGGGGTTGGTACCGGCCAGGCCACTACCGCTGAGCCGGTCATGCCCGCCCAGCGGAACGGCAACCTAGCCGCGCCGCCAGTCTCGGCCTCTGAGGCGCGGGCGCTAATCGAACTCGGCTCCGCCCGCGGGATCGCCCAGGGCGAACTGGCCAGCATGCTGCAGCTCGACAAGAGCACGGTGAGCAGGCTCGCGGCGAGCCTCGAGCGGAAGGGCTGGGTCCGGCGCGGCCGGGACGAGGACAATCAGCGCTACGTACGCCTCTACCTCACCCCACAGGGCGCCGAGGTGGCCGCCCGAGTGTGGCGAACCTGGCTGTCACGGCAGGCCCGGATTCTGGCTGGCCTGTCCGCGGACGAGCGCGCCGGACTGACGGCTGGCCTGCGGGGACTGATCCGCGGACTGGCCGCCGAGGGGCCGCTGGGCGAGAGCGCCGCGGGTCGCAGCTGAGACGGACGCCTGTCAGCCGCCCCTGCCACGGCGCCGGTTTCGGTCGCCTGGGGCCGGGCATCTCCGCCGCAACGGGTCCACACGCCGACCCAGGCGTCCGAGATGGCCGGCGCGAGGAGGTGAGGGCGGCGGGGACGGTGCTCCTGCCCTGGGCGCCCGCGAGCGTCGCGGTCGCCCGCCAGCGCTTGGCCGCGGACCTGAGCGCAGCCGGGATATTCGGCGCGGCCGTCGGTGATGCGGTTCTCGTTGTGAGCGAGTTGCTCAGCAACGCAATCCGGCACGCCAGGCCGCTACCTGGCGCAAACGTGCAGGTCGCATGGGCGGTTGCCGAGGACGCGGTCGAGGTCGCTGTCAGCGACGGCGGCGCGCCGACCACGCCGGTGCGTGCGCACGCCACGGTCTCCTCGCTCGGCGGTCGCGGCCTGGACATCGTCGACTATCTGGCCAGCCGGTGGGGGGTCAGGTCAGACGACAGCGGACAGACCGTCTGGGCCGTGCTGGCCGCGCCAGCGGCCGGGTAGCGGGGTCCAGAGCCGGCCGTCGCGGTCAGCACCCGCTGACTAGGTGCAGGCGTAACCCCGCACGCGGGCGGCAATACCTGTCTCCAGGGAGCAGCCAGCCCGGCCAAGGACTGCGATACCGCGCAGTGGTGGTGGTGACGGCGGGGGGATTCGTGACTGACATCCAGGGCGTGGATAGCGAGATCGGCCAGCTCAACACCGTGCTAGTGCATAGACCTGGCCTGGAACTGCAGCGAATGACTCCGCGGCACGTCAGCAGGCTGCTCTTTGGCACGCTGCCATGGGTGACTAAGGCGCGCGAAGAGCACGACGTGCTCTGTGAGCAGCTCCGCGACCAGGGCGTGCGGGTGCTGTATTTCACCGCGCTGCTCCAGGACACGCTCGAGTACGCAGGTGCCAGGGACGAGGCGGTGCGGCTGGCGGTCGCCGACACCCGCCTCGGCGACGAGCTGAGGACACAGCTTCGCACCTACCTGGAGAATCTGGACTCCGAACAGCTTGCCCTGGTCCTGATCGCGGGCCTGACCCCGGAGGAGCTGCGGCTCGGGCACGGCGTGGTGTTCGAACTGCTCGACCGGCACGATTTCGTGCTCGATCCGCTGCCGAACCTGGTGTTCACCAGGGACTCGAGCTTCTGGATCGGCAACCGGGTGGGGGTTGCCAGCCTCGCCCAGGACCGGCGCCGGGAAGCCGACCTGATGGGGGTCATATATCGGCATCACCCCAGATTCGCCCGGACCAGATGGCTTTACCAGCCCGACCTGGAGACGGTCTACGGCGGCGACGTGCTGCTGTTCGGACCGGGCGTGGTCGCCGTAGGAGTCGGCCAGCGGACGACACCCGCCGGAACCGAGCGGCTCGCACGCCGGCTCTTCGGGGCCGGGCTAGCGCACACGATTCTGGCGGTGCCGATCGGGCGCCAGGCTGGCTCCAGCTTCAGTGGCCAGGTCGTGGCCGATGGCGCTGGTCATCTCGACACCATCTGCACGGTCATCGATCACGGCGCGTTGCTCATGCACCCGGCTGCCGCCTACACGCTGGTCGCCCACACGATCTCGCCGCAGCCCGATGGCATGCGGGTCTCGAGGCCGCAGCCTTTCCTGGAAGCGGCGGCGCAGGCGATCGGCGTTGACCGGGTGCACGTCATCGACTCCGGTACCGAACCGGTCTGGGGCCCGACCGGACGCTGGGATGACGGCAGCAACGTGCTCGCCATCGGACGCAGCCTGGTGGTGAGTCACGAGCGCAACACAGATACCAACGCGCGCCTCGAGGCAGCTGGCGTCCGCGTCATCCGGGTGCCCAGCAGCGAACTAGGCAGTATCCGCGGCGGCCCGCGGTGCATGACGTGCAGCATCAGCCGGGACCCTGCGCACGGTCTGCAGCCAGATCTGGAGCAAGACGTCCGCTCCGCGGGCGCTAATGACGTACGTGCCCCGGCGGCCGCCGATCGGCTCTCCGTGCCGGGCTCCCGACAGGCTACCCACTCGGGCGCGATCCCGGCGGTACACGTCGGAGGTAGGACAGGCTGGGTGCGCGGCCGGTTACTCGAGCGTGACCGCGCGCCCGGAAGCCGCCGCGGATCTTACGAGCGCCGCCGGGCCCGCCGGGCAGAGCCGCGGGCCCGCCGGACACTGACGAGCAGGAGCCCTGCCGCGGCCACTATCAGCGCGATCAGCGCGAGCCAGATCAGCGTCCTGACGACCGCCGCGGCCACGAACACGATGAAGATCACGGCCAGGACCAGCAGCACGATGCGAAGCATGCTTCTACGGTACGTCCGGGCGCAAGCCAACGGGTAGCCACGTCCGGTCAGCCGGACCGCGTTCCTGATCAAGCCGCGCCTGATTGGGAGCCGCCTGCGCGGATCACCTCTTCCGGCGAAATGGGCGCTAGCCGGTCTCGTGGAGATGCCCATCTAGCCGGCTCGATAGCCCACCCGGTAGTCTGCCGCACGTGGAGCTAAAGGTCACGACCAGATCGCAAGGTGATCACACTGTTGTCTCCGTGCTCGGTGAGATCGATCTCTACACCGCGCCCAGGCTGCAGTCCGAGCTGATGAGCGCGCTGAGCGGAAGTCCGGCGCGGCTGATCGTGGACATGTCTGGGGTGGACTTCTGCGACTCGACCGGCATCAACGTGCTCCTCGCTGCGCACCGGCAGGCTCGTGAGCGGGGCGGCGAGCTGCAGCTCGCCGGGCCTGGCTCAGCGACGAGGAAGGTGCTTCAGGTGACCGGCCTCGAGGCGGTCTTTACCGTGCTCGACAGCCCGGCAGAGGTTACCGGGCAGTAGCACGCTCGGCAGCCCGGGGCCGCGCGGATGCCGCACTAGGATCTGTTGGCATGTCCCGAGGCGACGTCGCCGTTATCATTCCGGCCTTGAACGAGGCCGAGCGGATCGCCGCCACTGTCCAGGCGGCCAGCAAGGTGGCCGGGGCCGACGTCGTGGTGGTCGTCGATGATGGGTCCGCCGACGACACTGCAGCCCGCGCCGCCGCGGCCGGCGCCGCCGTTGTCCGGCACGCCCGAAATCGCGGCAAGGCCGCCGCAATGGAGACTGGCGCCGAGGCAGTGCGGCTCATCGAGGCGGACCGCCTCGCCAGCGAAGCGGCGGATGCTGCCGAAAACGCCCCGCGGCACCTGCTATTCCTCGACGCCGACCTGGCTGACAGCGCGGCCGACGCCGGTCCGCTGGTCGACCCGGTCCGGGCTGGCACTGCTGACATGACCATCGCGATCTTCAGCACTCGGGTACGCAAGGGTGGCTTCGGCACTGTCGTCGCGACCGCCGGAGCGGGGATTGAGCGCGCCATCGGCTGGCGGCCAGTCCAGCCGCTCAACGGCATGCGCTGCCTGACCCGAGATGCCTTCACGGCGGCGCTTCCGCTCGCTCCCGGCTGGGGAGCAGAGACTGGCATGACGATCGATCTGGCCCGCCGGGGGATCCGGATCACCGAGGTGGGGGTGCCGCTGTCGCACCGGGCAACCGGCAACGACTGGCGGGCACAGTTGCATCGGCTGCGGCAGCTCGTCGACGTCAGCAGGGCCCTGGCCGCGAGAGAGCCGACCGTGGTCCGGCTGCGCAGCCGACTGCGCGCTCGGCTGAGCAGGCCGGCCGGTCGGTGAGCGTCGCGGGCGACGGCGATGGGTCATGATGCGGTGACGTACCGGTACTCCTACCTTGGACCGCCCGGCACGTTCACCGAGGCCGCGGTGCGGGAGCTCGCCGGCGACCCGCATCCCGATGCCCTGTCGTGCCCGTCGATTCAGGCCACGCTGGATGCCGTCCGGTCCGGCGCGGCCGAGCTCGGCGTCGTGCCGATCGAGAGCTCGGTGGAGGGTGCCGTCACCGCGACCCTCGATGAGCTCGCTGTCGGGACCGAGCTGGTGATCCGGGCCGAAGTGCTGGTTCCGGTCGAGTTCGCGCTGCTGGCCAGGCCCGGCACCAGGCTCGCGGACGTCCGGGTGGTGGGCGGCCACCCGGTGGCTCAGCCGCAGTGCCGTGGCTGGCTGGCGGCCAACCTCCCGCAGGCGAGCTTCCAGCCGGCTGCGTCCAACTCAGACGCGGCGATGCAGGTGGCGGACGGCCAGCTCGACGCCGCGCTCGCTGGCGTCTTCGCCGCGGAGCTGTACGGGCTGACGGCCCTGGCGACCGGTGTGCACGATCGCGATGACGCGGTGACGAAGTTCGTCGCCGTGCGGCTAACAGGACCGCCGCCTGAGCGGACCGGCGCGGACAAGACGTCGGTGGTGGCATTCCTGGCAGACGACCACCCCGGAGCGCTGATGGACATCCTCGGCCAGTTCGCGTTCCGCGGGGTCAACCTGACCAGAATCGAGTCCCGGCCGACCGGTGATGGCATTGGCCGGTACTGCTTCTTCATCGACTGCGAGGGGCACGTCAGCCAGGCCAGAGTCGGTGAGGCCCTGATGGGCCTGCGCCGGGTCTGCAGCGCCGTGCGGTTCCTGGGCAGCTACCCCCAGGCGCGGTCGGCCGGAGCCGGCGGCTCGGCCTCGGCCGGCGCAGACGACAAGTCCGACGCCGAGTTCGTCGACGCGGCCGACTGGCTGGCGAGAATCAGATCCGGCGAGCAGTAGCCCAACGTCACAGATACGGGCCGGCCGAGCGCTGACGCTGCGCGTCCTCACCCTCACCCTGCTGCGCTGAAATGCCGGGCGGCAATGCTCTGCGCATCTGCTCCAGCTGTGCCCTGGCAGCCATCTGCTGCGCGAATAGGGTGGTCTGGATGCCATGGAACAGGCCTTCGAGCCAGCCCACGAGCTGGGCCTGGGCGACCCGGATCTCGGCCTCGCTCGGCACCTCGTCGTCCGCGAACGGCAGCGACAGCCGCTCCAGTTCATCGACCAGCTCGGGCGCAAGTCCGTCCTCCAGCTCCTTGATCGAGCTGGTGTGGATCTCCTTGAGCCGAGCCCGGCTCTTCTCATCCAGCGGTGCCGCCCTGACCTCCTCGAGCAGCTGCCGGATCATATTGGCAACTCGCATGACCTTGGCCGGCTGCTCGATCATCTCGGTGACCGGGCGCTCGCGCGCTTCCGCCATGTCGGTTTCTGTTGCTACGCCATCGGCGCCGACGACGACTATGCGGGGAGTATCACGGATCTCATCGTTCGGCTCGCTCATGCTGCCTAGTCTGCCGGCCGCAGGGCATGGGCACAAAGCGGGGTCCGCTCAGGAGCGCAGGCGCGGACCATGATCAGCGCCGTTCCGCCGGCTGCATCTGATGCGACACAGGTGGCCAGGGAGTCATGGACGTTAAAGGTGACGAGCACTTTCCGCGTCGCCCCGGACGGCTGCCTTGTTGGTGATTCTCACGAGATCTGTCGCTTTTTCATAGACTTGTCGACTAGATGTCGCCAGCGACATCCCAGGGCGGTGAGCCGGGCTGCCCAGAACGGCTGGTTGATCAGGACCGGCTGGTGCTACAGCAGCTACTGCAGGTTCCCTACGGCGGTGAGCGCGTCAGCCGGGTAACCGTGGCGCGACCTTTGTTCAACACGAGTCGAGAACCGTCCGGCGGTTTCGCCGCACCCCATGCGCCCGCCCGTTCGTCATATCGGGAAGCGCCTCGAGACTCGGCGGATACCCCGGCGGCCTCCGCTGCCCCCGCCTGCTGGAAGATCTCCAGCGCCTGCCGCAGCTTGTCAGCCGCCGCAGCGGCTTGCCCGGCGGCCAGAGCGCACCGCCACTCGCCGTCATCGCCGACCTGAACATCCCGTGTCATCCACCGCGACACCGGCCAACCGCGCGAACTCATCGTCGACCCCGCCAGGCACTACCAGCCCCGGCCCTCAAAGCGGGACGATGTCGCAAGACACATGTGAACGGTGTCCCGAGACATCACATCAGCGGAGGGTGTGATGTCCAGCGGAGGGTGTGGGATTCGAACCCACGAGAACACTCACGCGCCCTAACGGTTTTCAAGACCGTCGCCCTCGGCCACTAGGCGAACCCTCCTCGTCAACCATAGCGGTGCCGCGGCCGCGGCCAGGATCGCCAGCAAGCTGAGTAGGCTCACTCCAGGAAGGAGGCGCGGATGCTCCCGCC
>JASHSZ010000114.1 GCA_030040815.1 Streptosporangiaceae bacterium | reverse complement strand
GGCGGCCATCAGCGAGCCGCCCCCCGAGTTTCCCAGCAGGACCACCCGTTCTGCACCCGCCTGCTCCCGCAGCCAGCGCACGCCGACGCCGATCTCGGCCAGCGCGTGGTCGAGCAGGAAGCTGGCCTCGTTGCCGCGGAAGCGGGTGTTCCAGCCCAGGAACCCGAAGCCTCGCTCGGCAAGGTAGCTGGCCAGGTAGTGCTCGGCGAAGTCCACGTTGTAGTGCGTGGCGATGAACGCTGTGGCGGGCCGGCGGCCCGCTGGGCGGTGATAGAGACCCTGGCACGGGTGCCCGCCAGGGCCGGCTCTGCCTGCCATCGGGGAGGGCAGCCCGACGAACTCGCGCACGATCTCGGTCATGTGGCCACTCCGATCTGCGCGGCTTCGGTCTAGCGCAGCGGGAGACCTGAGCCTAGGTTCGGCTCTAGCGGTGACGCCAGCCCCTGAGGAGGTCGTGATGGAGTGGCGGAACGAGGAGTTCGATCTGGGCGGCGTCAACCACCTGGCGCTGGTGTGCTCGGACATGCAGCAGACCGTCGAGTTCTACACCCGCGTGCTGGGCATGCGCCTGATCAAGACGCTCGATCTGCCGGCCGGTGCCGGGCAGCACTTTTTCTTCGACATGGGGGGCGGCAACGCGCTGGCGTTCTTCTGGTTCCCCGACGCGCCGGATCCGGTTCCCGGTGTCGCTGCCCCAGTGACCGTGCCGGGGCTCGGGGAGTGGACCAGCGCGATCGGGTCGATGAACCACGTCGCGTTCAACGTGCCGGAGGAGAAGTTTCTCTCCTACCGCGCCAAGCTCAAGGCCAAGGGCGTGCGCGTCAGCCCGATCCTCGACCATGACGACAGCGAACTCGGCGTCGCCAGCGAGCTGCACCCTGGCGTGTTCGTCCGCTCGTTCTACTTCCAGGACCCGGACGGGATCCTGCTGGAGTTCGCGTGCTGGCGGCGGGCCATGGGCCAGCCCGGCGATGTCCGGCACACGCCCAAGACAGCCGCCGACCGCCTCGGCGCCCGCGTTTAGGTCCGGGCGAGGAGTACCTGACCGTCGGCGCTGGCACTTTTCTGGCTGCGGGCTCAGCAGCACGGGCGCACCGGGCGTCATAGAGGTTGTGACATTACCGGCGCCAGGGCGGCGCGAGAACGGTGGCACATGACCGAGAGCGCTGAGGCGGATTCCGAGGGAACGACGTCGGCTACGAGCATCGCCGTGGCGACGTCGGCCGAGTCGGGCGCCGAGGTGCTCGCTGACCTGTACCGGACGCACGTCGTCGGACTGGTGCGTCTTGCGCTGCTGCTCGTGGGCGACCAGAGCACCGCGGAGGACGTCGTTCAGGACGTCTTCGCCCGACTGCACCGCGGCGGAGCCAGGCTGCGCGACCCGGATAAGGCCCTGCCCTACCTGCGCACGTCGGTCCTCAACGGCTGCCGCTCGGTGCTGCGGGCCCGGCGACGGGCGCAGCTCCTGCGGGTGCCGCACGAGCCGCCGGTCTGGTCAGCGGAGGCGGCCGTGCTGGCGGGCGAGGACCGGCGCGCGGTACTCGCCGCCGTCGCGCGGCTGCCAGGCCGGCAACGGGAGGTGCTCGTGCTTCGCTACTACCTGGGCCTGTCCGATCACGAGATCGCTGCCGCCCTGCAGGTGAGCCGCGGGACCGTGTCGTCGTCGGCCTCACGGGCCCTGGGCGCGCTCGCTCGAGAGCTGCGGGAGGAATCGTGAACCGGCTCGAAGACCGGCTGCGCGACGCGTTCGGCGCGGCGGCCGAGACGCTGCGGCCGGATGCGGTCGCCAGCATGGCTGGCCGGCCGAGCGCGGCCAGCACGCGTCGGCTGGCCCCGTTGACCGCCGCCGCAGCGGTGGCGGTCGTGCTGGTAGGGGCATCCGTCATCACGCCGCTTGTACTGGCCGGAGGCCAGCACGCTCACTCGTCAGCTAGCGGGGGAGCGCAGTCGTCGCCCGCCGCCTCGGCCAGCCCGCCCGGTGCGCTGCTGGTCGTCCCCGAGATGATCGGCTTGCAGGTAATCCAGGCGGAAGCGGGGCTGCAGGCAGTAGGCCTTCGCATCACGGTGGCATGGGAGGTCACCAGCAAGGCACCGACCGACACCGTATTGAGCGAGAACCCTCCTGCGGGCGCCAAGGTTGCGGTGAACGCGATCGTCACGATCACTATCAGCGCCGGACCGGGTCCGTCCGTGACCTACACGCTGGCCCCAAGCCGGCTCGTTACCGTCTCTCCGTACGCAGTCACGATCAGGATTCCGCGAAACTGGCGGCGGACGCGTGGCCTCGCGTCGGGCGTGGTTTACAGCGGCACCTCCGGCTGGGTGCAGCTGCAAGCCGTGACGGAGCGCTCGGGGCTGCACGCCGCCTGCGCCGGCGTGGCCGCTGGGATCGTCGGTCAATACGGTCGCCATCCGTTTATCGGCTATCGGAGGATCGACGGCAGGCCGGGCTGCGTGATCCCGGCAAAACTGGTGAGCGGGGGGACGGTACCGTGGATGACCTCTGTGCTGGTCGAGCACCGGTCACCCA
>JASHSZ010000012.1 GCA_030040815.1 Streptosporangiaceae bacterium | reverse complement strand
GGATGCCGTAGCGCATCATCCCGCCGGGCCGGGGTGCCTGGTCGCGGATGGTGACGCGGTGGCCGAGCAGCCGCAGGTGGTAGGCGGCGGACAGGCCGGATGGCCCGGCGCCGACAATCAGCACGTGGCAGCCAGTGTCCGCAGCGGTGACCGGAACGGTCCAGCCCTGCCGGATCGCTTCGTCGCCGAGGAAGCGCTCGACCGAGTTGATGCCGACGGCCGCGTCCAGCTGTCCCCGGTTGCAGGCGGTCTCGCACGGCCGGTAGCACACCCGGCCCATGACGGCGGGCAGCGGGTTGTCGGTCATGATCTGCCGCCAGGCAGCCTCGTAGCCGCCGTCCTCCGCGCGGTAGAGCCACTGCTGGATGTTCTCGCCTGCCGGGCACGCGTGGTTGCATGGTGGGAGCAGGTCGACGTACACGGGGCGCTCGGTGCGCCACGACCCGGTCTTATTGGCCAGGCTGGAGCCTGGGTCCAGGGTGATCGCGAACGGCTTGTCCATCACGAGCGCTCCTTGTCTGGGGTGCTGGTGGCTTCCTGGGCCGTGGCCGATGGCTCGGGGTCGAGCAGGCCGAACCTGGCGATGTTGCGATCGGCCATCCGCTGCAGCCTCGCGATGGTTGCCGCGCCGTCCTCGGTCTTGAACAGGTGCGCATACCGGGTCTGCAGCCTGAGGTAGTCCTCGACCGGCGCCTTGCGGCGGATCTTCGACACGCTCACGACGTCCCCTGCCTCGGCTTCAAACACGGGGAACAGGCCCGTCTGCTCGGCAAGCCGTGCGATCTTGATGGTGTCGCCGGGCGCGCTGCCCCAGCCGAGCGGGCACGGCACCAGGATGTGCAGGTACCGGGCGCCCCGGAACTCCATCGCCCGGCGCACCTTGTACTCAAGGTCACGCAGGCCAGCGACGGTCGCGGTCGCGACGTAAGGGATCTCGTGCGCCATCGCGATCAGCGGCGCATTCTTGCCCTGCCCGAAGCTGTTGCCGGGCTGCGGGCCAACCGCGGGCGTCGTCGCTGTGCGCGCCGCGGGCGGGGTTGCTCCCGAGCGCTGCACGCCGGTGTTCATGTACGCCTCGTTGTCGTAGCAGATGAACAGCACGTCGTCGTTGCGCTCGAACATGCCGGACAGGCACGCGAACCCGATGTCGACGGTGCCGCCGTCGCCGCCCTGCCCGACGACTCGCACGTCGGTACGCCCCTTGGCGCGCATCGCGGCCGCGATGCCGGTCGCCACGGCCGGGGCGTTGCCGAACAGCGAGTGGATCCAGGGGATCTGCCACGACGTCTCCGGGTACGGTGTGGAGAACACCTCCAGGCACCCAGTGGCGTTCACGGCGACCATCTGCCTGTTGGTCGCTCGCATGGCCGCGTCGAGCGCGTACCTGGCGCCGAGCGCCTCGCCGCAGCCTTGGCAGGCCCGGTGGCCGCAGTTCAGCGAGTTGGTTCTGTCGGTCTCGGACTGAACGGAACGCTGGTCGTCGGCGAGCAGCCGGTTACCGACCGCGAAGCTGCCAACCTGGTAGAACTTGATCGGCTGCACGGGCATGACGGTGCTCCTATCCGATCTTGTGCGCGACGGCGCCGAGGTCACGCAGGATGTTCTCCGCCGCGGGCCCGGACCGCCGGGTAGCAGCGACCCGGCGCAGCTCGCGGTCGATCAGGTCTGTGTTGAGGTCGAGGAACGTCAGCGGCTGCAGGTCGTCATCGGCCGCGCGGGTAAACAGCCCGCGCAGCGACCGCTTAGTGATGGCGCGGCCGCCGAGACCGGCGATGACCGTGTAGCCGCGGAGCTGGATCCCGGAGAGCGCCATCCGCACGTTCGCCGAGACGATCCCGCCGATGCCCACCGCGAGCGCGCGCTCGAGCACGACGATGCGCTTGGCGTGCTGCAGGGAGCTGCGCACCGCCTCGATCGGGAACGGGCGGAACGAGACGATGCCGAGCGCGCCGATCTTCATCCCGTCCTCGCGCAGCTCGTCGATGGTGTCCTTGATCGTGCCGAGCGCCGAGCCGAGCGCTACCACGATGGTGTCCGCGTCTTCTGTCCGGTAGGGGCGCACCAGGCCGCCGGAGCTGCGGCCGAAGTGCCCGGCAAAGCAGGCCGCCACGTCCGGGATCAGCTCAAGCGCCTGGCCCTGCCTGGCGTGCGCCAGGTAGCGCACTTCGGTGAACGCCTCCGGGCCGACCATCGCGCCAATGGACACCGGGTCGTCCGGGTCGAGTACCTGGCGAGGCTCGTACCGCGGAAGGAACCGGTCCACCTGCTCCTGGCTCGGGATCTCCAGCCGCTCGTGTGCGTGCGTCAGGACGAACCCGTCCATGCACACCATCACCGGGAGGGACAGCTCCTCGGCGAGCCGGAAAGCCTGGATGTGCAGGTCCAGTGCCTCCTGGTTGGTCTCGGCGTAGAGCTGGATCCAGCCGCAGTCCCGCTGCGACATCGCGTCGCTGTGGTCGTTCCAGATGTTGATCGGAGCGCCGATGGCGCGATTGGCGACTGTCATCACGATCGGCAGGCCGAGCCCCGCAGCGTTGTACAGCGCCTCGGTCATGTAGAGCAGGCCCTGGCTGGCGGTAGCGGTGTAGGCCCGGGCACCGGCGGCCGACGCGCCGATTGCCACTGACATCGCAGCGAACTCCGACTCCACATTGACGAATTCGCACGGCGTGAGATCCCCGGTCTTCACCAGCGTGGCGAGCGCCTCCACGATGTGCGTCTGCGGCGAGATCGGGTAGGCACACACCACCTCGGGCCGACACAGCCCTACCGCCTCGGCGACGCCGCGCGACCCCTCGATCTGCACGATGCGTTCCGTGCCGAACGCCGGGCTCGCGACGCCGGCTGGCTGCACATCAGCAAGCCCCTGCTCGCCGTCGTTCCCGGCGGCGCGACCGAGCTGAGCCGATGCCGCCGCGTAGGCCGCCCTCGCCGCCGCGATGTTGCCGGCGCCGACGGCCCCGGAGAACCGGTCGCGGATCGCTGCTGCGACAGACGCGATCGAGACGGCTCCGCTGAGCGCTGCGAACCCGCCGAGCAACGCGGCGTTCGGAACCGGGCGTCCGACGTGTTGCTGCGCGAGCTCGGTCGCGGGCACGGTCAGCACGGCGCCGGGCCGCAGCCGGCTGGTGAAGTCTGTGATCCCGAGCTCGGCCACCGGGGCAGCGGAGTTGATCACGAGCAGCGCGTCGTCGCCGGCCCCCTCGAACACGTCGACCTGGTGCAGCAGCGTCGGGTCCTGGATGACGAGCACATCGGGGTGCATGACCGGCTCCCTGACCCTGATCGGCTTGTCGTCGATCCGGCAGAATGACATCACCGGTGCTCCGGTGCGCTCCGAGCCAAAGCTGGGAAACGCCAGGGCGTGCTTGCCCTCGCGGAAGGCGGCTGCCGAGAGCAGCTCGGCTGCGGTCACCACCCCCTGGCCGCCGCGGCCGTGGATCCGGATCTGGAGCATCTGAGGTCCTCCTCGGCTGGCTCTGTCCGGCCAGCTAACTTCTCCTCTGAGCCTGGCCGATCAGGCGGATTGCTGCTGGAGGCGTGTGCCCTGGGCTGGGGGGACCAAAGGCCTTGACAAGGGCCAGCGACGAGGAGCGCCGTTGTCTGCGTGGCTGACGCTCTGACGTCTTAGGAAGCGACAGGGGCGACGCCGCTACGGCGTCGCCCCTGTCCTTATCGGCCGGTGGCATGTCGAGCCTGGCCGGCCTTCGGAGCGTCAGGTTGGCTTGAGGTGCTGATTTTGCCTGACCGGAATCTTCCGCACCGCCGTGTCCGCCTTTTCTGCGGTGAGCTTGACGGTGACTTCGAGGATGCCGTGGCCGTAGATGGCCTCGACGTGCTCCTCGTCGGCGCCTGCCGGCAGCGTCACGCTGCGGCTGAGGGTGCCGTAGTGAAACTCCGAGTGGTGCTTGTCAGCGCGCTCTTCGCGTCGCTCGGCCTTGATCGTCAGAACTCCGTCAGCGACCGTGACCTCCACGTCCTTCTCCGGATCGATGCCGGGCAGTTCCGCCCGAATGACGTAGCTGCCATCACGGACAAAGTCCTCCACCCGCATCGGGTGGCCGGAAGTGGGACGCAGGACGGCCCACGGTGCTTCGAGCCAGTCGAACATCTCGGCGAGCGGCCATCGGGAGTCCCTGCGAACCAGCGTGCTCATCGCTCACGCCTCCTCTTGCTCCTCCTACGGTGCTGAGTGAACTGCGCGTGGCCCCGGCTCGGCAGGGCCGAAAGTGCCGACCAGGCGGGACGTTCGGCCTGTCGAGTCCATCTCTGAGTGCAGACCTATCAGTGACTCGTGACCGGTAGCCCGTAATGAGGCGCCTCAGATTGGTGCCTTGCCGGAACGATGCGGGCGAACGGGCCTGGCGAGACCATGGCGATGTGTCCGTTGGCGAGCCATTTGACGATGTAGGGCGGCGAGCCGTCGTCGTGTGGGACACCAATGATGAGGCCAGCCCTCGCCGGGTCGCCTTCGACGATGAGCCGGTCGCCGATGTGAGCAAACATGAGGCTCATCCCCCTCTGGGTGCGCGGCGCTGTTCTCCTTTTGCCAGACTGCCCGGCTGACCGGCCGAGCACAGTGGGCGGACGGCCCGTCAATGCGGGACGTTCGGCTCGGCGTGCCAGTGCCGAATGCAGCCGGGACAGGGGAGCTCGCACGGGCATTTAGCGGCGACGTCTGCCGTGACCGTGCGCGGCAGCGGGACGTGACATGGGCTCCTCTCGCCTGCTAGCAGCACAGTTACAGGTCCAGTTATGCCGGATATCGTCGGGCTGCACCACCGCAGCCTGCCCGCCAGCGACTGTGTGATCAGCAGCGACTGGTACGAGCGCGTCCCCGGATTCATCCGCGTGCTCGTCGAGGAGGAGGAAGACGCCGTTACTGCGGTGGCCTTGCAGCACACTTGCGACGTATTGCTCTACCTGCGGCTGGACCGGTGAGGCATCCGGGACCGGCGTGGGATGAAGGCCATGGGCGGTACGGGGTATCACGGGCCGGCTCTTAGCTTCCGCCTCCCCAGTGGCAGAGATCTCGACGCCTGGGATATATGGCTGACAGCCCTGGGCGTTGATCATTCTGCGCCGCGTCAGGTGCATCTGGGCTGGGCGGTGGACATCGATGGGCCGGACGGCCTCCTCATCCAGCTCCATACCCAAGAACGGCTCAGCGGCGATCCGGACTGAGACTCCGTCCCGCCTCGCACGCTTGATGGCACCATTGCTGGCATGCCCGATAACTCGTTGCCGGTGGAGTGGCACGGTAGGCAGG
>JASHSZ010000113.1 GCA_030040815.1 Streptosporangiaceae bacterium | reverse complement strand
CTCGGCCACTCGCGTGCCTCCGATCGGGTCACCCAACAGGCGCGACGCGCCGCGACAGCAGCAGCGCGAGCACGCAGAAACCAAGCATAAGTGCGTGTTTTGCGACCCCGTTAGGCGAGTCTAGTCAAGTAGGTTGATTGTCAAGACGCAGAACGGTAGCGTGCGCAGACATGCAGGGCGCCGTCACCGACCGGCCGCAGCCAACTACCTGGCCGGAATTCTGGCTGGAGACAGCCAGGCGGGCCGCGGACTGGATTCGCGGCCGCGGGCCGGGAGGGAGCCATCAGCCCGCCTGGGCGCGCCCCATCCTGCTGGCGATCGCCGCCGTCTCGGCGTGGTCGTACGCGTGGAACGCGGCCCAGCCGGTGAATATCGAGATCTACTACGCGGCGGCGGTTCGCAGTATGACCGCGAGCGTGCCCAACTTCTTCTTCGGCGCGTTTGATCCGGCCGGGACGATCACCACCGACAAGCTTCCGGGCGCTTTCTGGCTCCAGGCGCTCTCGGTCGGCGTGTTTGGCGCGCACCGCTGGGCCCTGGTGCTGCCGCAGGTCATCGAGGGCACGCTGACGGTGCTCGTGCTGTACAGCGTGGTACGCAAGCTGGCCGGTCCCCGCACGGGGCTCGTCGCAGCGGCTGTGCTGGCGATCTCGCCGGCCACCATCACGCTGAACCGCGGCAACATCTCCGACACGCTGATGATCCTGCTCGCCGTCCTCGCGGCCAACTCCGTGGTGTCCGCGGTCAGCACCGGCGGCAGGCGGCCGCTGCTGCTGGCCGGTCTTTGGGTCGGCCTGGCATTCCAGGCCAAGATGCTCGAGGCGTGGCTGGTGCTGCCCGCCCTCGCGGCCTGCTACCTGATCGCAGCGCCGGGCGACTGGCTGCGCCGGGCGCGGCGCAGCGGCGCCATGGTGCTGCTCGCCGTGGCTGTCTCGGTCAGCTGGATGAGCCTGGTCACGATCTGGCCGGCTGGCTCGCGACCCTACATCGACGGCAGCACGGACAACTCGGCCTTCCAGCAAGTCTTCGTCTACAACGGGTTCGGCAGGCTCGACCAGGCGACGCCCGACCAGCTGGTGAACCGGACCATCCGGCTCGGTCTCGCGATCGCGCCGCCTCCGTCCTGGCACCGTCTGCTGACCGGCGACCTGGGTCGGGACACCGGCTGGCTGCTCGCTGCGGCGGTCGTCGCGCTGCTGGCGGGCCTGGTCGCCCGGCGCCGCGCGCCGCGGACCGACGTGACCCGCGCCGGGCTGCTGCTGTGGGGAACCTGGCTCGTGACGCTCTTCGCCGCCTTCTCGGCGGCGACCGACATCAACACCTACTACACCGCGGCGCTGTCGCCGGCCGTCGCGAGCCTGCTGGCCATCGGAATCTCGGTCGTGTGGAGGCAGCGGACGCACCTGATGTCCTGGCTCGCGGTCACCGTGGCCGTGCTCGGTACCGGCGGCTACGCATACTGGCTGCTACCAGCAGCCGGGACGGGCCTGCCGTCCTGGCTGCGACCGGCGCTGATCACGCTCACCGCGGCCGCCGCCGTCGGCCTCGCGCTCGCTGCCTGGTGGCGTCGCCCGGCGGTCCTGTCCGCGATCGCCGTCGCGCTGGCTACCGCGGCGGTGCTGGTCGTCCCCGCGGTGGCCGCGGCCACGGTGGTCTCGAACGGGCTCGGCCCGTTCGAGACGCCGTTCGAGCCGGTGAGAGAGACGGCCGACATCACCGTCTTCCTGTCCGCAGGCTTCCAGATCCAGCCGGCCCTGGCCGCGCTGGAGAAGGGCAACGCCGATGAGGCGTACCTGATGGCCACGCAGACGGCCGTCCTGGCCGCGCCGTTCATCTGGGCCAGCGGCCGCGAGGTCGTGCCCATCGGCGGCTTCACCGGCACGATGCCCGAGCCCACGCTCGCGACGCTGCAGCGCCTCATCGACGAGAACTTCGTCCGCACGTTCTTGCAGTCGCCGACCACGACCGACCCGCGGCTGACCTGGATCGCCCGCCACTGCCTGCACATCAAACCGCGACCGACCGGCCAGCGCGCGGTGCTGCCGGTAGCTGTCTACTTCTGCCTCGGCTGACACGCCGTGTCGCGTCAACGGATGTTGACACCGCGCGATCGTCAACATAGATTGACGTCATGACGAACGAAGTCGCGCTGGCCGAGGCGGCGAGCGGACGCGACCCAGCCGCCGGGCTGCGCGCCGCGCGTGCGCTACGCGAGCTCGCCGAGCGACTCGAGGCGCTCCAGGTGCAGAACGCGCGCGAGCACGGCTGGTCCTGGCAGGAGATCGCGGTATTCCTGGGTGTCAGCAAGCAGGCGGTGCACAAGAAGTACAGCGGCCTGCTGGCCACCGTCGGTCCCGGTGGGGTGCACCGGGGCAGGCGGGGCGCCACAAGGGGTGTCGCGCCCGGCGCTGAGACGGGCGGCGGCGATGTTTGAGCGATTCGCGCAGACGGCGCGCCAGGCGGTCATCGACGCACGCCAGGAGGCTGCGTGGGCCGGCCAGGACAAGGTCCGCAGCGAGCATGTCCTGCTCGGCCTTCTGCGCGAGCCTGGTCCGGCCGCGGACGCGCTGACCACCGCCGGTGTGGACGCAGAGTCGCTGCGAGCGCGGCTGCCGCGCGGCGACCACGAGATCCGAGCCGGCCTGGATGCCGATGCGCTGTCCACGCTCGGCATCGACCTGGACGCGGTTCGCCGGGCCGCCGACGCGGCGTTCGGCCCTGGCGCGCTCGATCGGGCCCGGCTGCCAGGGAGCAGCAGGCTGCAGTTTGCCCCGGACGCCAGGCAAACGCTCGCCGGGGCCGCCCGCGAGGCCGTGCACCGCAACCATCGGCAGATCACGTCCGCGCACCTGCTGCTTGGCATCCTGGACCAGAAACGCAACGGCGCGCTGACCCTGCTCACCAGGGCGGGCGCGGATATCGCCGCGCTGCGCGCCGACGTGATCAGCCGACTCAGTTAGCCGGGCCAGGATTAGGTGACTCTGCCGGGGACGCCGGGACCGCGCACAGCATGTCGACCTGGCTGTGAATCTGGTCGAGGAGGGCCGTCTGATGGCTCATGGCTACCTGGAGATCGTGCACCTGCTTCGTGAGGGCAGTGTTCTCCGCGATGGCGTCCCTCAGGCCCTGCTCGATTGCGCCGTCCCGCTCCACGGTTGCGCGGATGTGCGCCAGCAGAACGGTCAGCGCGTCCTGCGCCCGGTTGGCCGCGGCCGCGACGAGGAAGCCGATGAATAGTTCCGCCACGGTCGTGATCAGGTTGAGCGGGAAGTTGTAGCCAGTCGA
>JASHSZ010000112.1 GCA_030040815.1 Streptosporangiaceae bacterium | reverse complement strand
GCCGGCGCCGACGAAGACGACGGGTACGTCCTGGCCTACGTCCACAACCCGGACCGCGGTGCGTCCGACCTGGTTATCCTGGCGGCGCAGGACTTCACCGCCGAGCCGGTCGCGCGCGTGCACCTGCCCGCCAGAATCCCGCTCGGGTTCCACGGGAGCTGGATCGCCGACCAGTAATCACGACGCTCCTGTTCGCGCAGCCGACCAGGGATCTGACCGCGGCGGTTCAGCAGCGGCGCCAATCGACACCTCGAGGCCGGCACGAACGCCGCTTGCACTCGCGCCGGGTGGTCTTCCCTGACCGACCTGCAAGCAGCCATAGGTGCGAGAGGCGTGGGAGGCGGCAGGCCGGATCAGGATCACGGCGTGGCGGCTGCTGCGGATGATGCCTGCTGACCGATCCGTGCCGGCGCGGGCAGTCGGCGCCCTGGTCCCTCCGCCTCCCCGGCCGCTCATCGACCCGCGGCCGGACCGTCCGAGGTTACAACTGCTGACGTGGTGGCCACGGCTGACGAAATCATCTCTGCGACCGTACAACCCCTGCCTGATCGTGGCGGAATTTCACCGGCTGAGGGTGCGCTGGCACGCAAAAATCCGACGTTCAGGCGTAGCCGCAGCCTACGTCAGCGCGGCTGGACCCGCGCCCAGAGGTCATTGAAGGAGATGCTGTCGTAGAACGCGGTGCCATCGACGACCTTGCCCTCGCGCAGCCTCATGATCCAGGCGTAGCTATTCTCATAGGGCTCGCCGTCGTTGGCGATGCCGCGGCCGTCCCAGATAACGATCACCGTGTCACTGTCGGCGTGCACCGACCGGATCGTCACCGGACGGAACGGCTCCGAGGCGGTGAACCGGGCCCCGAATGGTGCCAGGACCTCGTCGATGAATTGCTGCTTGCTGCCGTACTCCCTCGACGCGGCCGAGTGTCCTTCAATACGCCAGACCATGTCGGTGGCGAACACGTCAGTGACGGCACTAGTGCCTTCCTGCCAGGCTTCGAAAGCCCGGCGGATGATCTCGCGATTGGCCGCCGTGTCGGCGGCAGAAGTCTCAGTCACCTGATTTCTCCGTTCTCGGTTGGAGGCGAGGGGTGGGGCCTTGCGTTGCACTGGGAGACATTCCGTATCGCGGCTGGTGGCCGGATGAGAGCAGGCCTCCGTCGGCTCGGGCAGCCCGCTCTTCGCCTCCTGCGCCGAGGTTCGACGTGTCGTATTAATGGTGAGACGCGCCATGACCGCGATGCATCCGTCGGATGATTACATTGTTCTGCTGACCAGGAACGACCCGACGGCGGCAACTCGCGTCGCCCGGTTGCCCCGCTGAGTGCGACCTCAGCCAAGACGCGGCCCCGCAGCTCGCCGTCGCTGCTCAGTCATCAGGCCGGTCACTGCCTCAGCATCGAGCGCATCCTTGCGCAGGAAGCCTGCGGCTCCGCTGGCTGGGATGAGCTCGCTGAACTCATCGCGGTCGCGGATCGAGATGAGGATCACAATCGCCGGGGAGTCGCCCGAGGTCAATTGGCGAGTCAGCTCGATGCCGTCTTCCTGCCCGAGTCCAACATCCACAAGTACTACGTCAGGTCTGAGCGCCTCCGCGAGTCTCAGCGCGTCGATCCCGGACGAAGCCTGGCCTACGATCCTGATGCCCTGCAGGGAGAGCAGCCGGGTGGCCGAGGACAGGAAGTCCTCGCTGTCGTCAACGATGAGACAGCTCACGGTCACTGTGTCAGTCTCCGTACCGCAAGCGCAGACGCCACAGAGCGAGGACTAGCGCGGGAAGGCCCGCCGCCATGGAGCTGGCATTGCATGGCAGTGGCGCACGCACGGGCTGTCAGTCTGGCCACCCAGCCTGCTCCGCGGAGGCGGAACAGGGAACGGCGAGTATTGGCACACACGGTCATCCGACGCCGCCTGGCCGCGGAGGCAGGGCATCGCGGAGCGCGGCCCTGGATGTAATCCCGAGTTTCGGAAAGATCCGGTAGAGGTGAGCGCCGACGGTCCGGTGCGAGAGGTAAAGGCGGCAGCCGATCTGCTTGTTGCTCAGCCCGGTGGCGGCGAGCAGGGCGATCTCGAGTTCCTGCGGCGTCAGCGCCTCCAGGCCGTGCTGGTACGTACGGGGTCGGGTCTGGCCCGTTGCGCGCAGCTCCATGGCGGCCCGGGCCTCCCAGCCCGTGGCGGCCAGCCGCCGGAACCCCTCGAGTGCTGCGGTGAGGTGGGCCCGCGACTGCGACATCGCATGGTTACGTCGTAGTCGTTCCCCGTAGAGCAGGTGCACTCTGGCCACATCGAACGGCCACCGTTCGGCACCGTCGGCCGCGAGTGCCATGCTGAATAGCTTGAAGGAACCCTCGTCCGGCGCAATTAGCGCTGCCGCGGCGCCCGACAGCAACGCCAGGCGGGGTGAGATCCCGGCAGTGCCACCTTCCCGCATCGCCCGCACGTGCGCGGCGGCCTCGTCCCCGCGGCCCGTGCGCATGGCGGCTTCGACGAGATCCAGGATTACCCACAGCGCATACGGGGTGCTCGCTGCGAGCTGCCCGGCCGGGCTGACCTCGGTCGCGTAGTGATACGCCGCCTCGAAGTCAGAGTGTGCCAGCCCGGTCAGGACATGCGCGTGGATGCCTCCGGTCCGGAGTTGCCGCGCGCCGCGTGGTGCGGCCCAGCGGATCGCCTCGTCAGCCAGAGAGATGGCCGACTCCGGCCCGCCGCGGCTCGCAGTGACGAGGGTCGTCACGGCCTGCGCGTTCCAGCGCAGCAGTTCGTAGCCGCGGCTCGCGGCCAATTCACCTGCCGCCTTCGCCAGCTGGTCTGCCTCTTCCCACCGGCCTGTCTGATACGCCTCCCAGGCAAGCAGGGTGTTCGCGTGGATCACCGATGTAAGGGCGCCGGCCTCGAGAGCGTCGCAGGCAACGCGGTGCAGCGCCTGGCGGCAGCCCGGCAATCTATCCACGAACATCGAGGTTCTGGCGACACGGACAATCTCATCCGGGTCAGCCTGGTGGGTGAGCGACTCAATGTCGGAATCCAGACGATCCAGATCGGCTTCCGGGCTCGTAGCCGGGTCGGCGATGAGAGTGCTGCTGAAACCGCGGTCGTCCAGGGACTTACCGGCAAATTGCCTCAGGCTGCCAGTCAGTGCCTCACACAGGTCTTGGGTCTGGCCGAAATGGCACGCCAGTGCAGCCGTGCGGGCTGCGCACTCAGCAGTCATCGGGCTAATGTTCCGGCCAGCCGCCGTATCAAGCGCCTCCTGCAACATCTGACAGGAGCTGATCACGTCACCGTCAGCGGCGAGCATGACGAACGACGCCGCAATCTCGATTTCGGCGGACGCGGCGTGGTCTCGGTCGATGTGCCGCGCATCGTGGAGAAGCGCCCTGGCGTCGCGCAGGTCCCCCGTGACACTGGCAGCGACGTATGCGGCTTCCGCGAGCCGCCGCGCCCGGTCGTGCTCTGCCGGGCTTAGCTCAGACGCCCGGACCAATGCGATGACCGCGCTTGCGCCTTCGCCACGCTTCCGGATGGCCTGAGCCGCGCTGTCGAGCTGGGCCGCGATCTCCTCGTCCGGCTTGAGCGTGGCAGCGCCCAGGTGCCAGGCGCGCCGGTCTGGCTGGTCGGACATCAGGTCCGCGAGACGCCGGTGTGCCCGGCGCCGCTGATCGCCGGTTGCCAGCTCGACCACGGCCGCCCGAACGAGGGGATGGCGGAACGCCGGTCGGCGCGAGCCGTGCCCGAGGTCCAGCAGACGGGCGCGCTCGGCCGGTGCGAGGCTTGCCAGGGTTGCCCAGCCATCGCCGTCCGCCGCTAGCACCCGGACGTCTGCTGAGTCG
The DNA here is from genome assembly GCA_030040815.1 of Streptosporangiaceae bacterium. The sequence continues at coordinate 18,422 of JASHSZ010000112.1, read as the reverse complement.
CCGAGCGCCATCATCAACAGCGCCTGGCGCGAACGCTCGGGAATCTCCGCAAGGCCAGGTGCATATACCCGTTGCAGGCGCCGCCCGAGCGGCACGACGGGTGCGAGGCCGCTCGCCGGCGCGGATCCGCGTTCATGCAACGCTCGTGGCAGTTCGAGCAAAGCCAGCGGACTACCGCCGGCCTCGGCCAGCAGCCACCGGCGAGTCGGCGCCGACAGCAGCGGGAAGCGGGACATCATCAGCTGGCTCGCAGTGACCTCGTCGAGTGGCTGCAATTCGAGCTCGGGCAGTCCTGCATGATCGAAGAATCCATCTGCTCCAGTACGCATCGCGGCCAGGAATGCGACTGGCGTCCCGTGCAGTCTGCGGGCCAGGAATCCCAGTACGGACGCTGTCGCATCATCGAGCCAATGCACGTCATCAACAACGATCAGCAGAGGCGCGAGGCTCGACGCCGTGCGAACGAGAGTCAGGGCCGCAGTGCAGACCAGCAGCCGGTCCGGCGGAGGGCCCGCGTCAAATCCGAGCGCGACGTTCAGGGCCTGCCTGTGCGGGGCGCTCAGGTCCTTGAACTGTGCAGCAATCGGCGCGAGAAGCTGATGGAGGACGGAGAACGGCACCTCAGCTTCGAATTGGACACCAGCTGCCCGGAGTACCTTAATTCCGCGCGCCTGCCCTTCTTCCGCCGCAGCATCGAGGACGGCAGTCTTGCCAATGCCTGGATCGCCTACTACCAGCATGGCTTGACCCCCGCTCGTTGCACGCACGAGAGACTCGCGGATCCGAGCGAGTTCGTCATCCCGTCCGAGCAGGAGTTGTGCGGGCGAATGGCAGACGGCGTCCGCCAGCACCACCATTTCCGTCATCGGTCGCTCCCTCGCAGGTCAGAATGCCTGGCAACGAGTCAACGATGGCGTCGGCTGCCTGGGCATGTCATTGCCGCCAGCGAGCCTCTGCGCTTCCAGCCAGCTAGCTCCGGTCAGGGTCGCTAGTGGGAGAGTGGTCTTCCAGCCAGCGCCAAGAACTTCATCGCCCGGCGGGGAGTGATCTCGCTGCCTGCGAGAAAGCCACAGGTCGCGAGATATGGTGCAGCCATGCCTCCTGCTCCGTCGAAGAGCATGCGGCGCAGAGTCGTTATCGCCGACGACGACGTGCTGCTGCGCGAAGGGATCGCGAGCCTCCTCGGCGAGGCGGGCTACGACGTGATCGGCCGCGCGGGTGACGCCGAGACGCTAGTTAGGGCCGTTCGCGCGGGCCAGCCCGATCTGGTCATAGCCGATATTCGGATGCCGCCGACCCAGACCTCAGAAGGCATCGACGCCGCGCACTTGATTCGCAGTGAGTTTCCTCATATCGGGGTCCTGCTGCTGTCAGCGCATGTCGAGGTCGAGATCGCGATCGACTTCCTCCGCAGCGGCGAACGAATCGGCTACCTGCTCAAAAGCAGGATCATGAAGGTCGAGGACCTAGTGGAGGCCCTGGAGCGCATTGCGCTCGGTGGCGCTGTGATCGACCCGTTTCTCGTCCAGGAGCTGCTCGGTCAGCGGCGTCGTGCCGACCCGCTCGCCGGGCTTACTGCGCGCGAGCGGGAAGTACTCGCGCTGGTCGCCGAGGGGCGTTCCAATAGCGGAATTGCGCATCGGCTGTGGATTAGTGAGGGCGCCGTGGAAAAGCATGTCCGAAGCATCCTCGCGAAGCTGGATCTACCCGCTACAGACGAGGATCATCGCCGGGTGCTCGCTGTGCTCACGTTCCTCGACGCCGGGTAACGAGCGGGGCTGGTTTCGCAGCCTCCGGCGGATTCGGAAGTCGTTTGACGGATGTACTTCTCGTGACGGCCCGCCAGGTTAGGCGGCATGGAATACACCGGGGTCTGTCTCCGCTTGTTCGCTGGAAAGCTTCTAGCCCGATCACTCACTGACGAGCCAGGCCAGGGCGCCGTGTATACGGCCAAGGTCAGGCCACGGATGAGGTGCTGGATCGCGGTGCCGGGCAGGCCTGGCGGAGCTGACGTTGCCGCCGGTCAGGCGCCAGGTTACGGTCGGGCGTGTGAACGAGCTAGGCGGCGCCGGTGTCCGCGGTAGTGGGCCAGGCCATGATCTCCCCGTTCAGGCAGGGCTGCAACAGCTTGCCGAAGAACAGTCGGCGCTGCGCCGGGTCGCGACTCTGGTGGCACGCGGGACGGCGCCGGAGCAGGTGTTCGCGGCCGTCATCGAGGAGGTTGGGCGACTGCTTCCGGTCGATGTAGTGAGCATGAGCCACTACCAGACCAATGGCACGCTCACCTTTGTCGCCAAATGGGGCAAGCTAGACCAGCGCGATCCCATTGGCAGCCGAAGGCTGCTTGGCGGACGCAACGTCGGCACCCTCGTCTTCAAGACCGGCCGTCCGGCGCGGGTCGACGGCTATGGCGGCAGCTCTTCGGGACCGATCGGTGCTGTTTCCCGCGAGCTAGGCATCCGGTCGTCGGTTGGGTCGCCGATCGTTGTCGACGGTCGGCTGTGGGGCGTAATCGCCGCCGGTTCGACACTCGCGTTGCTGCCTGCCGACACCGAGGAACGACTGGCGAGGTTCACAGAACTCGTGGGGACCGCGATCGCCAACGCTGAGAGCCGCGCCGCTCTCGCCCGGCTAGCTGAGGAGCAGGCCGCGCTGCGGCGCGTCGCGACACTCGTGGCGGGCGGAACCTCGCCAGAAAAGGTATTCGCGGCGGTCGCCGAGGAGATCAGGCAGCTGCTACCGGCGGACGTGGCGGCCATGTGCCGCTACGAGCCTGGCGGTGTGCTCACCTATGTCGCTGTCCTGGGCAGCGCGAGCGAGCGATTTACTGCCGGCAGCCGACACGCTCTTGGAGGGGAGAATCTGGCCACCCTCGTCTTCGATACCAGCCGTCCGGCCCGGATAGACGACATGAATTCCTCGGAGCCGATCGGTGCTGCTTTCTGCGCGGCGGGAATCCACTCGGCGGTCGCCACACCGGTCATCGTGGAGGGCCGCCTCTGGGGCGCGATCGTCGCGGGCTCGAGCCTCGCCGAACCGTTGCCTCCGGAGACCGAGGAGCGGCTGGTCTCGTTTACCGACCTGGTAGCCACGGCGATCGCGAACGCCGACAGCCGGGCACAGCTGCTCGCCTCGCGGGCGCGGATCGTCGCCGCTGCCGACGAGGCCCGACGGCGGATCGAGCGTGACCTTCACGACGGAACCCAGCAGCAACTGGTCTCCCTGCTGCTTGACGTGCGGGTCGCGCAGGCGGCTGTACCGCCGCAGCTTGGTCAGTTGGAGGCCGCGCTGGCACGCATGCAAGAACGGATCACCGGCGTGTTTGAGCAGATGCGGGAGATATCTCGCGGGATTCACCCAGCGATCTTGTCGGAGCGGGGCCTGCAGGCTGCGCTGAAGACGCTGGCGCGCAGGTCCACGGTGGCCGTGGAACTGGATCTGCACACCGGGCCGCGGTTGCCCCAGCCCGTTGAGGTGGCGGCGTACTACGCCGTATCCGAAGCGCTAGCCAACGCGGCCAAGCACGCGCACGCTTCCGCAGTGCGCGTCGAGCTTGACACTCCTGACGGAGCGGTACGGCTGCTAATCCGCGACGACGGAACCGGGGGAGCTGACCCGGCCAAGGGATCCGGGCTGACCGGGCTCCGCGACCGTATCGAGGCGGTTGGCGGCACGCTCGACGTGACTAGCCCGGCCGGCGGCGGCACAACGCTGCTTATCGAGATCCCGGCCTAACCGAGGTCCACCCGACCAAGTATCGAGGCCTGTACGTGCAGGTGCTCCTAGGAAATAGCCTATTATTTCGGTTAGCCACGTTCGTTTCGCCGGGCCGATCCCGGCGCCGTCCACGCGCTCACGCCTCGCGGGCCCGACCAGCCGCGGTTCGCCTGCGATCGCTCGGTGCCTCCGTGCTTGGCTCCTATTTAGTCCAAATTGCCATAAATCCTGACACTGGGATCATGATTGTTTGTTCTGTCCTCAGCGCGACGGTGCGTAGACATACGGCCCGTCGGCATATGCTCGGCCGTGGTTGGACTTGCCAAAGCTATCGCCGAGCATTCGGGCTACGGCCGCGCCGAGCCGCCGTTGTGCACGCCTGGTCAGCTGGGCGTGATGCTCAGGATCGCCGGGCCGGTCCGCGGGCGTCCCAGGTGCAGCCTAGCCTGGACGAACCGGAGAGGCCTGAAGATGATCATGTCGAACCGGTATTTGTCCGCGATGAGCCGCTCGACCCGGCCGATCTCGGAGCCGGAGAGTATCTCCGCGACGGCCGGCACCTGCTGGCCGCGCAGCCGACCGCTCGCCGTGCAGACCGCCACCTGGACCTGCGGATTGCGGCGGATGCGCTTGACCTTGCCGGAGGCGGTGTCGGTCTCCACCAAGAGCTTGCCGTCCCGCTGGACGAACCACACCGGTGTGGCGACCCCTTGCCCGTCGCGCTTGTAGCTGGTGATGCTGAGGTACCTGCCGCGGAAGGCGGGCGCGGCGGTGGCCGGATGATCCGGCCGACCCGCAGACGCTGCTTCGTTCATGGTTTCAGCCTGCACACCGGCCCGTCGCCGATCCAGTGGCGGAAGTCCCAGCAAAGGTCCCGGCCGGGTGCCGTCAGTGGAGACGCTGCAGCTAGCGTCGGGGATAAGCAACAGCCGCTGGCGTGCATGTGGAGGACGTGCTCGGTCGAGAGCGCGGCTACCGGCGCACCGGCCAGAGACGTGGCCAGTAACCCAGCCACCACTGCAGCCTCCGCCGGTAGCTGAGCCGCGGCGCAGCCACACTGGCGCCGAGTTGAGAACCGCTCCGAACATCATGTTCTGCGCGCCGCGGTGCCCAAATGCCTGCGCAGCCGCGTGCAGATCCTGCTCGTCCTCGGTTGTCAGGTGCGGCCTGATGTCGAAGACCACTTTCTTGATCGTGCCGGTAAACGGGAACGGCTTGCGATCCTCGTAGCTGCGATCGACCACCCCGCCGTTGTCGCAGCCGATGTCCATGCCCGCATAGCCCGAGAAGCGGACCGGGACGGTGTAATCCATGCGGCCCTGACCCGCCGGCCGGTCGTTGATGAACAAGGTCACCTCACCGCCGGTAGCGGGTTTGGGCGCATCAGCGGCGAACTCCATCCGCACGTTCACTTCGCCCGCCGGCAGCGGTTCGGTGGCCTGCTGCCGGTAGATGAACACGCCCATCACCGGTGTGGGTGAGCTTTCCGTCGGCGACGAACAGCGAGAAGCCGCCCAGATGGTCGGCCTCGGCCACGATCACCCCTTCGGCGGCGCCTGGCGGGACGAGCATTCTGCGCATTACGTACTGCTTTATTTAGTGCATGACACAAACCAGCATGTCCCACAGTTCAGGGCACAGATCTTGGGGAATGGCTCATCTGGCGCGTACTGATCACACTTGCCGTGCGGGGTCGACGTCAGGCAGAGCGCCACATACGGATTCGCAAATGGAAATACTTCCCAGAACGACATGGTGCCGTCGTCAGCGCTGGTCAGCAGTGGCCGTCAGGCCCGGAGTCCGTGGTGAGAGGCTGCGCTCCTTATTGCAGGCCAGACTTGCCCTGCCCTCCGTGCATAGGTGTGGTATGGGCAACCTGAGGAGGGTTGACGTAGTGTGGTGGTAATCCTCATGGTGGGGGAGTGATGGGGATGGATCCGATCACACTCATTGTGACTGCTCTGGCGGCAGGTACTGCCCTCGGCATATCGGACACCGCGTCATCGGCGATCAAGGACGCATACGCCGGGTTGAAGGCGCTGGTGAGGAAACGGCTTGGCGGCGGGCCGGATACCGAGTTGGTACTGGCCAAGCATGAACAGGCCCCAGAGACGTGGCGTGCCCCGCTCATGGCGGAGCTCGACGAGGCCGGAGCCGGCCATGATGCCGACCTTGTGGCAGCGGCCGAAGCGGTGATGCACCTGGTCGATGAGGCCGGAGCGCGGGCGGGGAAGTACGCGGTCGATGTCCGGGGGGCGCAGGGCGTGCAGATCGGCGACCGCAACACACAGCACAACGTGTTCAGCACCCCACCAGGGGTGGCGTAGCGCCTCCGGACAGCGGGTCTTCTCCCAGCTGACTTACGGAGGCTCGAGTGAACGCTGATCCAGATCCTGGCGTGGCACCGGTCCAAGTGCAGGGCGGTGATAGCGGCTCGCCTCATGTCGATGCGCATGGGGCAGTGGGCGTGCAGGTGGGACAGGACAACACCCAGATCATCTACGTTTACCAAGGGACGTATTCCGATGGGGTCGCGGCGCCGCCGCTGATGAGCGTCTCTGGGAAAGTCGATTCTCCCTACCGCGGCCTGAGCGCGTTCGAGGAGCAGGACGCGCCGTTCTTCTTCGGCCGTGGGACGGCCATCGCGGACGTACTGAAACGAATGTCGTTGTGCGCGCAAGGGACCGGGCTCCTGGTGGTGTCCGGGGTTTCGGGAGCAGGGAAGTCTTCGTTGCTGCGGGCTGGGGTGCTGCCGCAGATCCGCGGCGCGGGGCTGGAGGGGGCGCCCGATGCGGCGTCGTGGCCGCGCCTGCTGTTCACACCGGGGCCCGCACCGTTGGATGTGCTGGCCGTACATATTGCGCACCTGGCGGGAATCAACGCGGACGCGGTACGCAACGGGCTAGACGATAATCCAGCTAGGTTCGCCCTCACTGCGCGCCAGGCCGCCCTGGCGCAGCTGGGCGGGTCGCCAGGGGAACCGGGCGGCGTGCCGCCAGGCCCGCCGCGTAAGCGACGGCTACTGCTCGTAGTGGACCAGTTCGAGCAGGTGTTTACCCAGTGCCAAGACGAGAAGCAGCGGCAGGCCTTCATCACGGCGCTGTGCGCTGCGGCCAGAGACGGCACGGAACAGGATCCAGCGGCCCTGATGGTGCTCGGGGTACGCGCCGATTTCGAGGCCCACTGCGCCGACTACCCGCAACTAGCTGGCGCAATCCAGGACCGCTACCTGGTGACGTCGATGTCCGAACTGGAACTTCGGACGGCCATCACCGAGCCCGCGAAAAAAGCAGGCTCGAGCCTCGACGCGGACCTGGTCGAGGTCCTGCTGGAGGAGGTAAGCACGCGGCGGCCGGGGTCGTCAGGCGCCATCCCGGGCCGCACTTTAGTGTATGGCGCGGGAATACTGCCGTTGCTTTCGCACGCCCTTGACCAGGCCTGGCGAAGCCGGGCCGGGCACGCTGTGACCCTCGCCGACTATGAGCGGACCGGCGGCATCGAAGGCGCCGTCGCGGCCAGCGCACAACGCGCCTATGACAGTCTCACGCCCGCTCAGCAGGCTGCGGCCCGACAGATTTTCATCCGCTTGACGGCCACCACGACCGACAGCGTGGACACCGCCGAACGGGCCACCCGGGCGGAACTCGCCGAAGGCAAGAACGCAGCCCAGACGCGCGACGTGGAGGCGGTCTTGGAGACCTTTGCCTCCGAACGGCTTCTCACCCTCGCCGCCGGGACCGTGGAGATCAGTCACGAAGTGCTGCTGACCTCCTGGCCCCTGCTGCGCGATGAATGGCTCGCCAGGACCCACGCCGACCGGATCGTCCGGACCAGGCTGCACAACGCCGCGGCCGAATGGGAAGGCCACTCGCGCGATCCGTCCTATCTCTATAGCGGCAGCCTGCTCGAGGACGCTGCCGCGACGGCCGCCAAGGCTAGCGCGGATCCCGTCCGCTACCCGCCCCTCCGCCAGGCCGAACGTGACTTCATCAGCGCTGGCGAGCGCGCTCGCCACCGCCGGGTGCGCCGACGCCAGGGCATTATCGCGTTCCTCTTGGTTCTTGTCGTCGGATTCGCGTCGGCTGCGTTCCTGGCCATCCGCAACAGTCAGGAAACCGCCAGTGAACGCAACGCGGCAATCTCCGAGCAGCTCGCCAGCCAGAGTGAACTGATCGGTGACGCCAATCCCGTCCTGTCCAAGCTGCTGAGTGTGGCCGCGTGGCGCTTCGACCAGTCTGACCCGGCGGCAAGCTACGCGATGCTGTCCGCCGGTGTGCTGCCCGGGATCAACGTGCTTCCGGATAGTTCTACCGCGGTTTACACGGTGGCGTTCAACCCCGCCGGGAAGGTGATTGCCTGCGGCAGCGAGGACGGAATGATCCGGCTGTGGAGCGTGGCCACCGGCCAGCCGATCGGGCCGCCGTTCACCGGTAACGAGGGAGAAGTCAATTCGCTGGCGTTCAGCCCGAACGGCCAGATCCTCGCCACAGGCAACTCGGATCAGGTCATCCAGTTGTGGGACGTGGCCACCCGGAAGCCGATCGGGAAGCCATGGCACGCCAATGCCGGAGAGGTCAACTCGGTGGCGTTCAGCCCCGACGGCAAGCTCCTGGCCAGCGGAAGCGACAATCAGGCCATACAGGTGTGGAACGTGGCCACCGGGCAGATCGCCGAAAGCGCATACCTGGCCAACGCCGGCACGGTCAATTCGGTGGCGTTCAGCTCCAACGGCCAGGTCCTGGCCGGCGGCGACAGCGGCGGAACGATCTGGCTATGGAACGTCGCAGCCGACCGGCCCATCGGCAATCCCCTCACCGGCCATCTCGGCGGGGTCGGTTCGGTCGCGTTCAGCCCGGGCAGCATGACGCTGGCCAGCGGCAGCACAAACGGCGCCGTGCAGTTGTGGAACGCCGCCAATGGACAGCTGGTCATGACCCTGCTGACCGGTGACACCAAGCCGGTCAACGCCGTCGCGTTCAGCCCGGACGGCCAGGTCCTGGCCAGCGGGAGCAACGATGAGTTGATCCGGCTGTGGAACCCGGCCACCGGCGAGCAGATCGGCCCTTCGCTGATCGGGCACCTCGGCTGGGTCAACTCGGTGGCGTTCAGCCCGGACAGCCAGATCATGGCCAGCGCCAGCAATGACGGCACGGTCCGGCTGTGGAACGTGCCCGTCGGTCAGCCCATGGGCCCGCCCGCCGTCAGCACTGCCGGGTCGGTCCTGTCGGTGGCGCTCAGCCCGAACGGCAAGGTCCTGGTCGGCGGCACCGCTAACGGTACAGTGCGACTGTGGAGCACAGTCACCGGCCAGCAGATCGGTGACCTGCTCAGCGGCAGTGCGGCAGCCGTCGATTTGGTCGCCTGCAGCCCGGACGGGAAGACCATGGCCAGCGCGAGCACTGACGGGACTATTCAGCTGTGGAACGTGCTTACCCAGCGGCCCATCGGCGCGCCGATCGCCGTCGTCGGCGGCGCGGTCGATTCCGTGGCGTTCAGCCCTGACGGCAAGATCCTGGCCAGCGGGAGTGCGAACGGGACGATCCGGCTCTGGGACGTGGCCACCCGGCAACCCATTGGCGAGCCGCTCGTTGCCCGTGGCGGGCCGGTCAACTCGGTGGCGTTCAGCCCGGACGGCAAGATCCTGGCCAGCGGCAGTGAGAGCGGGACACTCCGGCTGTGGAACGTTAGTACTCACCAGCCGCAGGGGAGGCCCTTCATTGGCAGCAACTACGCGGTCACTTCGCTGGCGTTCAGCCCGGACGGCGAAACGCTGGCCAGCGCCAGCGTGGATTACACGATCAGGCTGTGGGACGTAGCGACAGAAAATCAGATCATCAACCCGCTGAACGGCGGTACTGAGGCGCTCGATTCGGTGGCGTTCAGTCCCGACGGCGCCATCCTGGCCAGCGGCGGTGCCGACGGTACGGTCCGGCTTTGGGACGCTAGCACCGGGCAGGAGATCGGCAACCCGTTCACCGGCAACGGCGGAGCCGTCAACTCGGTGGCGTTCGGTCCCGATGGCAACGTCCTGGCCAGCGCCAATGCCGATGGAACAGCGCAGCTGTGGAACTTCGCCTACCTGCAGAACATCGTCCGGTACCTATGCGGCTCGACGGGTCAAACGCTGAGCCGCGCCGAGTGGGCTGAATACGTCGGATCCGGCTCGGGCTACCAGAACGTCTGCCCACCGAACACCGAACGCTAGGCTGACGAGTAGGTCAGCGGCGATGCTTCCAGCGGCTAGGTACAGCTCACGGGTGTCTTCGGCGATGACGTCGAGGGGGACGGTGATGTGAGCTCCGCGAGGCCACCCGGTACCGGGCACAAGCTGGTGCAGCAGGCCGGTGTAGTCCAGCGCCTCGGCTCGTTGATCACTGCCAGGGTGTTGATCAGCTCGCCGCCGCAGATCGGGTAGTGCAACAGGTGCGCGCCGGGTTCCATCCAGAACTGCAGCGCTCCAGGGTCCAGCATGTGGTGGAGCGGCCCGGCCGGAACCAGTCCGCGGAACCCGACGTGGCGGAGTAAACCGGATCGTCGCCTCCGGTTACCCAGTCCCGGGTCTGTGAGTGCACGCCGTCTGCCCCACAGCGACGTCGGCGTCAAACGTGGCTCCTGACGAGCAGCGCAACCGCACGCCAGAGTCATGCTCTTCCAGGGATTCCACCCGGCACCCGAGGAACAGGTGCTTCGTTGCCAGAGCGTCGGCGAGCAGCCGCTGGAGGTCTGCCAGGTGCACGTCGGCAAACGGCGCGCTGCGATACCACTCCGGACCCAAAGTGGCCGCGATCAGGCGTCCGTTACGGCCATCTCGGTGCAACAGCCTGGTGGGCTCGGTCGACACCCGCTCCAGGCCGTCTCCTAGCCCGATGTCTCGCAGCAGGCGGGTCGCGTTGGCCGCGAGAGCGACGGCCGCGCCAACTTCGTGCAGCTCGTCGGATTGTTCCAGGACATCGGCTCCTATTCCCCAGCGCCGCAGCGCCAGCGCCGGCGTGAGGCCCCCAACACCGGCGCCGACGATGACCACTGACGGAGTTCGCGGCAATCCTGCGACCCCCAATCTCGAACACCCCCGGCCGTCAGGAACGGACACCGCCCCGCGTCACTGCAATCTGCCCAGCCGGAGCGTGTGCAGGTCGTACCGCTCGATGCGGTCGATGTGGCTCAGCAGGACCTCGAGGTCGTCTGACGCGGACAGATGGCGGCCCGACAGTCGGTCGCACCCCCCGGCAGCCAGAGCCAGAACCAGCCGGACGGTCTTCGCTGGATCGGTGCCGTGCCCAGAGTTCAGCTGCTCACGGATCCAGCCGAAGACCTGGCCTTGGGGCGTCTGCGGCTCCGCGTGACTGGTCAGCGCCGTCTCGGTGAGGCCGATGGCTACGAGTCCCGGATCGACGCTGAACACTGACACGCCATGCGGGCGAGTCTCCGCGGCCAGTGTCTCGGTGAGTTTTATGAGCGCGGCCTTCGACGCGACGTACGCCGACATTAGCGGCCAGCGGTACACGCCTGCATTGCTGGTGATGTTGACAACGCGACCGCGCCCCGCGGCGACCATGTTGTGGAGCAGCAGCCGGGTGAGCGTGAACGTTCCGCCGACGTTGACTTCGATCGCCTGCCACCACTCAGCCGGGCTGACGTCCCAGAGTTGCCCCGCCGGTCCGGAGACCCCGGCGTTATTGATTAGCAGGTTTGCTGGCCCGAGCTGCCGGGCGAGTTCGGACACTGCAATGGTCGCTGCCTTGGGGTCGCTGACGTCGCAGGCGGCCGTGGCCGCTGTTCCGCCTGAGTGTTCAATCTCCGCAGCCACGGTGGCGAGTTCGGTGCCGGAACGCGCGAGCAGGCCAACCAGGGCACCGGCTCTGGCGAGCTCGACTGCCATCAGCTTGCCCACGCCACGCCCGCCGCCGCTGATCACCGCGACAGTATCCGTCAGGTCGTAGCCGCCATCGGCCCGATCGCTGCCGGGCCAGGCAGCGTCGACAGGAGTGGTCGTCACGGCCGGGCCGGGACAGGTTCTGGGCTGGCAGGTGTGCCAACATCCTGGCCGGATACCAGCAGCCTGCGCAGGATCTTTCCGGACGGAGACTTGGGGATGCTGTCGGTGAACTCGACCAGCCGCACTCGCTTGTACGGCGCCACCCGCTCCGCAACCCAGTCGATGAGTGCGGACTCAGAGATAGCATTGCAGCGCACCACGTAGGCTTTCGGCACCTCGCCGGCCGTCTCGTCCTTGTGGCGCACCACCGCGACGTCGGCGACCGCCGGGTGGCTTAGCAAGAGCGCCTCCAACTCGGCGGGTGCAACCGACATGCCCTTGTACTTGATCAGTTCCTTCACCCGGTCAACCACGCGGTACCAGCCGTCAGCGTCGACCGTGACGATGTCGCCCGTATGTAGCCATCCGTCGGCATCAATGGTGGCCGCGGTGGCCTCGGGGTTGCCGAGGTAGCCCAGCATGGCCCCCGTCGCTCGGATCAGCAGCTCGCCTGGTGTGCCTGGCTCAGCGACGGCACCGGAACCAGCGTCAATGACACGACATTGCACGCCTGGCAGCGCCGGGCCGATGGAGTCGGGATGGTCCGGGCCGTCGTCGGGGGCGGTGTGGGAGGCGCCACCGATCTCGGTCAGCCCGTACATCTGCTTTACGCGGCAGCCCAGACGCTGCGCGCACGCCTGGGCCTGGTCGGCGCCAAGCGGTGCTGCGCCGGAGGTCAGCACCCGGAGGGTCGACACGTCATGGCTGGTCACGAGGTCACTGGACGCCAGGGCGAGGACCATCGGGGGTACGAGCTCCGCTCTGGTGACGCGATACTGCTGAACGGCGCCGAGGAACGAACCCGGGTCGAAGCGCGGCAGCAGGACCACCGTGGCACCCTGAAGCAGCGCCAGGTTCACCGAGATCTGCAGAGCGAAGATGTGAAACAGCGGTAGCGACGCGAGCACCACGTCGTCGGCCGTGACCTTGTGCACGAGTCGGGTCTGCCACAGGCTCGCGATCAAGCTCCGGTGGGTAAGCACGACGATCTTGGGTAGGCCGGTGGTGCCGCTGGAGCTGAGCAAGAGCGCCGGCTCTGCTGCGGTCTGTCCGGCGACGACTGGCATTGTCGGTGCGGCCGGCTCCGTTCCCGCATCGTCAGGCGGAGCCATCTCGGCCTGGCCCAGCCCTTCGATCGGGAAAGATGAGGTGACGCCAGCGTCTCGGGCCGGTGCGCGCAGCTTGGCCGCGAGCAGGTCGGCGCTGCTGACCAGCCACCGCGCGCGGGTCTGACGGAGGTGGCGGGAGATCTCCGATTCGGTCCAGGCTGGATTGACGGTCGTGACGACGGTCCCAGCGGTTCCTGCGGCAAGCAGCGTGACGACGAACTCAATGCTGTTGCGCGCGCAGAGCGCGAGCACGTCGCCTTTGCCGATGCCGCGCGCTCTCAGACCGGCGCTGGCCCTCGCCACCTGGGCGCAAAGCTGCGCGTAGGTGAGCGCCGCTCCGCTAGCCCCGTCGACCAGCGCGTGCTTGGCGCCGCGCTGCCGGGCATCGCGCAATACGTAATCCGGTAGTGTAACCGCCGGTATTTGTGAAAAAACGGACAGCTCCATACCGCTGTCATCGGGCCCAGCTATGGCACTGGTCATGACCCCGCTCCCCGGCGTCCCGCCACCCGCGTCGCTCAGGTGGCTCTGGATCCAGTCTGCAAGCTGTGCGGGTGTCGGGCATCGGGCAGCTATCCCTGTCTTTGCCGGTTACCGCCTTAGGAAATGACCTCAGCCAGCCTGCATTCCACTCGCCCCCGACACGGCGGCGGGCCTGGTGTCGGCAAGTGCGCTCGCGAGCTGCTCGCGGCGGGTTATGTCCAGCTTGCGATAGGCCCTGCTGAGGTGTGCGGACGCGGTCTTGGTCGTGATGAAGAGCGCCTGCGCAATCTCGCGATTACTGCGGCCGACCGCCGCGAGCCGGGCGACTCGCAGTTCGCCGGCGGTCAAGGCGTCGCGGCCGGTGATCGCATCGCGTCGCGGCTTCGCTCCGACGGCTATCAACTCGGTCCGCGCCTGGCTGGCGATCCGGCGAGCGCCCCAATGGTGAGCCAGATCCAGACCACGCTCAAGGGGGGTCCGCGCTTCGTTGCGCCGCCCGGCGCGTCGTAGCGCAGCTCCGTAGTCCGTCAGGCTTCGGGCAAGCTCGACCGGCGCCTGCGAGCCCTCCAGTACCGTCACCGCCTCTTCGAGCATGCCGATCCCGCCATCCTCGTTGCCGAGCAGGATCTCGGCTACGCCCGCAGCGCGCAGCGCAGCACCCAGCGCGCGAGGCCGCCCGAATGCGCGGCAGATCGTCACCTCCTCATTGGCCAGGCGACGGGCCTCGCCGGAATTGCCGAGCGCGGCATGGGCGAGCGCCGCTCCCGAGCGCCAGGGATAGACGGCAAGGGCAATGCCAAGCAGACCGCATCGCTGGCCGCAGGCAAGGAAGTCGGCGAGCGCCTCGGCGTCGCGGCTCTGTGCCGCGCGAAGCTGGCCGCGCGCCATCAGGTAGGTGGCCGCCATGATGGAGTGCGACCTGACCGGCGTCTCCATCCGACCCAGTTCGGCCTCTGCCGCGTCAAGGGCGTCGCGTTCGACCAGGATCTCGATCAGGTGCGCGAGCGAATCGACCGCGTAGATACCGGTGGCATGTTCCAGCGCCCACCTGGCCTGTGCTTCTGCATCGGCGAGCTCGCCCATGCGGTACAGGGCCCAAGCCGAGAAGCTGGCTATGCCGATCATCTCCTGCAACGCGGAACGGCGCCGCGCCGCGGCCATCATGTCCTCGCACAACTGCCGTAGCGTGCCGAAGGACTCAACCCCGATGAGCGTCACGATAATCGATGTGCATACGTTCAGAGGCGGGTCCGGCTGGCTCGCCAGAGCTCGCTCGATCATCTGCTCTGCCGCCTTGCCCGCCTCTGCCTGGCGCATCGCGGCCTCGGCCGAGGCAACGAGTAGCCGCACTGGCGCGTCTGCATCGCCGTCGAGGCTCGGACGCATCTGCTCTAGTGCGGTGTTTGCGGAAGCCGCCGTGCGGTCATCCACCAGCCCCGCCAGCGCGCAGGCACCCTTGAGCCGCAAGCCGAGCTGCGGATCAATCGCGGCGATCCGGTCGGTGACTTGCTGGAGTACGTGTACTGCCTGGTCGGTCTGGTCAGACAGCACATGCGCGTTGGCGAGCGCGCCTGCCGCCGAAGCTAGCGTCGTCCCGTCGCGTGCCTGGCTGACCGCCTCCTCGAGCCGAGCGATCGCGGTTGGCTGGCCGGTGTACCACTCAGCCTCCCCGAGCCGGAGCAGCAGCCCGGCCCGCGCCCGCTCCCCGGCTGGCTCATCCAGGGCGCGGCGCAGGTAGGCGGCCGCGACCTCTGGGGCGCCGCGCTCTCGCGCACCGAGTGCCGCTGCGCTTAGCCTCCGCACCACCCACTCGTCGTCGGCCGGGCCGGTCATGAGCAGGTGCGCCGCCACGGCATCGGCGGCGCCGACCCGGTCCAGAATCGAAGCGGCGCGACGATGCGCCAGGCGGCGCGCACCCGCGGCCATATCCGCATACACCGCCTCACCGATGAGCGGATGGGAGAAGTCAAGTGGCCGCCCGGGTGCGAGGATCTGCGCGGCTGCGAGCTCGTCGGCGACGAGCTCCGCGTTCGCTGCGCTGAGGTTGGCGAGCTCAGCGGCTATCGCGACCTCGTGCTGGGAACCCAGCACCGCCACCGCCCTCGCGAGCTCGATGGCGTCCGAACCCATCCGTGCCAGGCGCATGCGGACCGACGCGCCTAGCGCAGACGAGGCCAGTACGCGCAGGGCTCCTACGCTTTCCTCGCTGCCAGTCAGCCGCTCGTTGCGAGCTGCGGCCAGCAGTTCCCTGACAAACAGCGGATTCCCGCCTGTCAGCTCCCAGCATGCAGCGCAGAACGCAGCGCTGGCGTTGCGCCCGAGCTCCCGCCGCACCAGGGTTCCTGCGCTGGTCGGACTCAGCGCCGACAAGGAGAGACGGTGCGCCGCGTCGCCGACAACCGCCTGGACCGTCGGCGTCCCAACCCGCGGATCACCCTCACGTGCGCTCACCACGACTAGCACGGGCAGCTCGGCTGCGCGCGGCGCGAGGTAGGCCAGCCACGACAGCGACGGCGCGTCGACCCACTGCACATCGTCCACCGTGAGCACCAGCGGCATGCGCTGAGCCAGGTTGGCGAGCAGCCAGTACAGGCCATGGATCGCCGCGAATTCGGAATCGGGCGCAACGCCGCCCGGCAGGCCGAGCGCGCCGGCAGCGAACCTGGCTGGCCCGGCCAGGAGCCGACGACGCTCCGCCGCGCTCGCCAACAGGACCGGGCGCTCCAAGAGCTGGCGCACCACGGCGAAGGCCATGTCGGCCTCGAGCACGCGGCCGCGCGCCCGCAGCGACCTGACGCCTCTATCGGCCGCCCGCTCCTGGAGTGCCTCGATCAGCGCCGTCTTGCCGATGCCGGCCGGCCCCTGGATGACCGCGACCCCTCCGGTGCCGGCCGCGGCCTCCCGCAGCAATGCGGCCAGTCGTGCCAGCTCGACATCACGCTCGAGAAGCAACTCAGGATCGGCAGCGGCCGCCACGATGTGATCGTAACCGGCACGCTGCCAGCCAGTCGGGTGGCGCTCGGACCGCCCAAGCCGGGACTTGAGCGGCTAGGTAAATCACCCGAGCGCGGTGCAGTGCAGTCATGGTGTCAGTTTCAGGCCGACGCGATTGGCGCTGCCGCACGTGACCGGCCGTCAAGAAGCGCCAGAGAAGATGAGTATCCGCGATCTTGGTCCCAGGTGTGCCAGGAGGCTGATCTGGATTTCGAATTAGCCATCTGACCTGCGTCGAGACGGCGGGATTTGAACCGCGACCCCTTGACCCCCAGAACAGTGCAGCAGCCGTTTTGCCCGGTCAGAGAGGTTCAGCCTGCCGGACACGACGTGCCGCTACCTGCACGTCGTTCGCTCGTGTGCATAGCGTGTGGTCCCCACGTGGTCCCCAGCGAGCGCGGCCAATGCAGGCGCTAACAGCGGCTACTCCGGGCGTTCACGCCCAGCGCGATGACGCATGGTCATACGGCTTGGCGGCGCGCATGCTCAGCCGTCGTCGGCACGCCAACCGGAGTTCTCTCGGTAACCGAGTGCCGAACCGCCGTTCTTCGCGGTTGGGGAGATCGTCTGCGAAGGCCGGGAGGTCGAAGGAACAGGTGATCTGCGTGGCGCGGCCCCGCACGTTGCCGTTCCGGGCGGCCGCTGGCACGCTGACCATGTGGAACTCACCGAGAAGTTGCAGATCAAGCCGGGCCAGTCACTGGCGATACTCAACCCCCCGCCGGGAGTGACCCTGCCTGCGAGCATCGCAGCTGGGCAGCCTGCCTCCGCCTCTGCCGTGATCGGCTTCGCCGTCCACCGTGCCGACCTCGACCAGCTCGGCCCGGTCATCGGCGCTGCCCGCGCCGACCGCCTCGCCTGGATCGGCTACCCCAAAGGCGGCAAGCTCGGCACCGACCTCAACCGTGACTCGCTGGCTCAAGCCCTCGCCTGCGAAGGCATCCAGCCCGTCCGGCAGGTTTCCATCGATGACACGTGGTCTGCGTTGCGCTTCCGGCCGGGCGGCCCCTGAGATGCGTTAGCCGGGTTGAACCCGGCGTCTCATTGATCAGCGTTTTGTCCAGTCAGAGACCCGCCGGCGAGGTGCAGCCCGGTCTCTGGTATGTCGCGCCGAGCGAGATCGGGCCGTACCTCTCGGCCTCGGGTGCACCGTCGGCCACCGCCAGCGCCTGCTTCATGGCGATCACCCCGACGTTCGCCAGCAACGTGACGTCACCGACCGGCGACTTCTGGTCGCCAACGGCGACGAGCTTCTCGCCCGACTACGTCCAGCCGGGGGAGAGCGTCACGATCCCAGTTACCTTCACGGTCACGGCGCCGCCGGGAAGCGTGGTCACGGGCTCCGTTAACGTCGACGACGCGTTCCTCGTCGACGAGTCGCCCTCGGTCGAGTCCCTCTACGCTGGCGGCGATGAGCTCGCCTCGCTGCCGTTCAGCTACCGGGTGGGGTTCGGCTAGAAGCAGGCCACAACTGGCGGACACAGACGGCAACATGACCCGCTCCGGTGCGGGCAGTCCAGCATCGGCGGCCCCGCCTTGAGCTCGCAACTCGACAGCGGGGCCTGGGCATCAGAGCCGCTGTGACCTGCCCGGCCACCGAGTGCGAGGCGCGGCTTACCGCCGCCCGCGCGGTCCTGGCTGACTTCGTCCAGTGTGACGCCGGCGAGAGAGGCCTCAAGCCGACGCGGCCAGCCGTGGCGTCATTGAGTTCGGCGTTGATCGGCCTGCCGCACTTGACCGGCAGTCAGAAAGCACCGGGATGGTAGCGTCCGCGATCTTGGTCCAGAAAGGTGTGCCAGGAGAACGATCAGGATTCCGAATCATCCTGCTGACAATGCGTCGGGACGGCGGGATTTGAACCCGCAACCCCTTGACCCCTAGTGCCCTGACCATCGACTGCGCCGATCCCGTTGGGCCTGGCGGACTTCTGGGGAACGCCCTCGGCCGCCCGGTTAGCCTGGGCGCGGTCGCCGGGGACACCTCGGTCGACGTCACCGGCCCCGAGAGCGGCCCCCGGATGATTCTCCACAATCCCCCCGAGGCCAGGACGGAGAAGAACTGCGTGGGCCTCGTTCTGACTACCG